>JAFWBN010000072.1 GCA_017507075.1 Alistipes sp.
ACACAAAGAAGTTCATCGCTTCTGTTGAGAAGGCTCTGAGCGAGGGTGGTATTGAGGCTGCTAAGGCTGTTTGCCGCGATACTAAGGGCCCTATCGCTTCTATCTACTGGCAGGGTCTTGACCGTTATGAGCAGGGTCTTGATGCAGCTGAGAAGGCTGTTGTTTCTTATGGTTCTGTACAGACAGGTCAGATGGAGTCTGGTTTGAGTTGGTTGAGTCTATTTATCTCTATTGCTCCATCACTCGGATTTATGGGAACTGTTGTTGGTCTGATTCAGGCATTCGACTCTATCCAGGCTGCAGGTGATATCTCTCCAGCACTCGTTGCAGGTGGTATGAAGGTCGCTCTGCTTACTACTCTGATGGGTCTGATTGCTGCTATCGTTCTTCAGGTGTTCTACAACTACATCATTGCTAAGATCGACGGTATTGTAAACGAGATGGAGGATGCTTCTATCACTTTGATGGATATTCTTACTGTTTACAAGAAATAATTTGACTTACATCAATTGTAGAAAAAAAACTATGAAAAAGATATTAAATATTGTGCTGGGTGTCCTCTTCGCTATAACTGTTGCGATGCTCTTGTGGGCGGTAGTTTCAGGAGGAGCAGAGGTTGCAATCAGCTGGAACCTCATCTGGGGCTATATCCTTGTGGTATTAGCTATTGCAGGTGTTATTGGTGCAGCGATTGGCGACACTGTTAAAAGCCCTGCCGGACTTAAAAAGACTCTGCTCGCTGTAGTGCTTGTAGTGATTATCGTAGGAGCCGCTGTTGGCTATGCTATGAGCCATGAATTGGTAATCACAAATTCTGCTGGTGGAGTATTTGACGATCCATTTGAACTGATCGTCTCAGAGACTGGCATTTTGGTAACTTATATTGTTGCAGCAGCGAGTTTGCTGACAACTCTCTATGTAGAGGTTCGAAACCTGTTCAAATAGTAAGGTAATTTATGGCAAATAAGAAGAAAATACCTGAAATCAACGCTTCATCTCAAGCGGATATCGCCTTTACCGTGCTTATCTTCTTCCTTGTGGTTTCAACAATGGATGTTGATACCGGTATCGTGCGTGTACTTCCGCCTATGCCAGACCCGAATGTAAAGCAGGAGGATATTAAGGTTAAAGAGCGTAACCTCCTCCTTGTATTCGTATCGGGTAGTGGTCAATTGATGGCGGGCGGTCAGGTGATGGACTTGCACTATCTGAAGGATAAGGCTAAGGAGTTTATCCTTAACCCTTACGATGACGAGAACTTGCCAGAGAAGAAGGAGCAAACTTTTGATATGCCAGATGGCACAAAGTGGACCTTCCCTGTAAGCGAGGGCGTTATCTCTCTTCAGAATACGCGAGACACCGACTATCAGGTTTATATCCGCGTACAGAACGAGCTTACTCGCGCATTTAATGAGGTGCGTGATGATGTCTCGATGACCAAATTCGGCAAAAAGTTTGAGGACCTTGCCGAGGATGAGAGAAAAGTAATAACCAAGGCTGTTCCTTTGAAGATTTCAGAGGCTGAGCCGCGTAAAATGGGTAAATAGTATGGCAGTAATGAAGAAAAAGGGAGACCGTGAGGTGCCCGCAATGTCAACCTCATCACTTCCAGATGTGGTTTATATCATCTTGTTCTTCTTCATGCTCTCTACCTCTATGCGTGATCAGGAGCTGATGGTTAAGTACAAACTCCCAGAGGCTACCGAGGTGCAGAAGCTTGAGAAGAAGAATCTGGTAAGCTATATTCACATTGGAGTACCTGTTGCTCACATGCAGGCAAAGTATGGTACTGCTCCGCTGATTCAGCTGAACGATTCATTTAAGACTACTAAGGACATCCTCGACTTCGCAGCTGCTGAGCGCGATAAGTTGTCTGAGGTTGACCGTGCATCTATGACCATCTGTCTTAAGGCTGACGGTGGTACAAAGATGGGTATTATTGCCGATGTTAAGCAGGAGCTTCGTCGTGCAAATGCTCTGAAAATCTCTTATGCATCATCTAAGGTACTTGGCTACTAATAGTGATAGCACAAAAAGAGCGCGTCTAAGAATTTAGACGCGCTCTTTTTTTCTAATATTGGACTATAAATCCGTCCCTTTTTCAAGCAAATCTTCCAATTCGGGCAAACAAACACTCTGAGAGTGTAGTAGTTCGGCTATTTTGAGCCTTGTTTTATCGCCATGCCTGGTAAAA
>JAFWBN010000073.1 GCA_017507075.1 Alistipes sp.
AGACGGTTCTGTGATGGTTACTTATGCCGCCGACTCGCATCAACTCTATGGTGCGCTATATCGCTATACTCCGGCAAAAAAACCGGCAGCAACAATGCCTGTATATGATTGGGATTCAGGCAAATATCTTTGCGATATCGCACAAGAAAAGACAACCTATGCCACTGTCGGAAACATGAACGAACACTCACTGATTATCACTGAGACTACTTGGGGTGGCAGAGAGGAGCTTGTTGACCCAAATGGAAAAATTGATTACGGCTCACTGATTTATATCACTCTTCAAAGAGCAAAAACGGCTCGCGAGGCTATTGCAGTAATTGCAGATTTGGCAAACAGATACGGATACGCCTCTTCGGGTGAGAGTTTTACTATTGCCGATGCATCTGAGGCATGGATTATGGAGCTGATTGGCAAGGGTGATTCCAGCAAAGACCCATCTCGCAAAGGCATTGTATATGTTGCACTTCGTATTCCTGATGGTTGTATCTCTGCACACGCAAATCAGGCTCGCATAACCACTTTTCCTCTTAACGACCCTGAGAATTGCATCCACTCTGGCGATGTAATATCCTTTGCACGCAGCGAAGGATTGTACGATGGTAGCGATGAGGATTTCTGCTTCTGCGATACATATTGTCCTATCGACTTTGGTGGCATGAGAGGCTGCGAGGCTCGTGTCTGGAGCTTCTTTAGAACATTTGCTGAGGGTATGGATGCCTATACAGACTTTGCTTTGGGAGTAAACTCTCAGAATAAGATGCCTTTGTGGGTAAAACCTACAGCCAAAGTATCTGCAAAGCAGCTCTTTGATGCTATGAGAGACCACTATGAGGGCACTCCTATAGATATGACCAAAGATTTAGGCGCAGGTGGACATGGCTGCCCATATCGCTGGCGTCCTATGTACTTTGAGGTTGATGGCAAGAAGTATTGCAACGAGCGCGCTACAGCTACTCAGCAGACAGGTTTCTGGCTCTGTGGTCAGGCTCGTGAGGGCAAGACCGGTATTTTGTGGTTCGGTACAGATGATGCTGCAACATCTGCTCTTACACCTATATATGTAAATACTACAGAGATTCCATGGTGTTTGAGCGAGGAGAACGGCTCTATGCTTAAATACACCGATACTTCTATGTTCTGGATTACAAACCGTGTAGCTCAGTTTGCATACCTCAGATACGATATTGTAGGCAAAAAGGTGCGTGAATATGTTGATAAATGGGAGAATATAATGCTTGAAAAGGTAAAGCAGGTTGATATTGCCATTGGCAACACTCCAAAACCAAAGAAGAAGGCACAGATTGCAACAGAGTTTACCCTAAATGGCGCACAGCAGCTCTTTGACATTTGGGTACAACTTGATAAATATCTGATGGTAAAATATATCGACGGAAATGTCAAGGGTGAGAACGAAAACGGCTTTATCGACAACGGAAATGGTAAAGATATACCTGGCAAAATTGAGCAGCCTGGATATAATGAGAAGTGGAAGAGAGCCGTTGCTGCCGACAATGGCAGGATTCTTGAAGTTATTCAGTAACAACTAAATATAACGGTTATATGAAGTACGACTTGATAATAATAGGCAGTGGCCCTGCGGGATATGTAGCAGCAGTAAAGGCTGCTGGTTTAGGCAAGAGTGTCGCTCTTGTAGAGAGGGCTGAAGAGGGTGGAACCTGTCTTAATTGGGGTTGTATTCCTACAAAGGCTCTGCTAAAGAGTGCGCAGGTATATACATATTGTAAAAATGCGGCTCAGTACGGTGTAGAGACTATCGAGCCTAAGGCAGATTTGCAAAAGATGGTAGCACGCTCTCGCACAGTTGCAAGCAATATGAACAAAGGTGTTCAGATGCTCTTAAAGCGTAGCAATGTTGAGGTAATAAAGGGTTTTGGTCGCCTTGTCTCACCTACAGAGGTAGATGTTGACGGGATTGTATATCAGGCGGACAATATTATCCTTGCTACAGGCGCGCGACCTCGTCAGATGCCCTTTATGCCTATAGACCACAAGTATATTATCTCCTCAAAAGATGCTCTTAGTTTAGAAAAGCTCCCTGAGACAATGGTTGTCGTAGGCTCTGGAGCTATAGGCAGTGAGTTTGCCTTTTTCTACGCCTCTTTGGGTGTAAAGGTTACCGTTGTTGAGTATATGCCACAGCTTATGCCTCTTGAGGATGAAGAGGTTGCAAAGACTATGGAGAGGGTTTTCCGTCGTCTAAAAATTGGAGTAATGACCTCTACAACCGTCAAGAGTGTTACTATAGCAGACGAAAAGTGTCTAATTGAGACAGAGGGAGCAAAAGGTAGCCAGACCCTTACAGCTGATATTGTGCTTTCGGCTGTTGGTATAAAGTCAAATATTGAGAATATCGGTCTTGAAGAGCTCGGTATTGCTGTTGAGAGGGATAAGGTTGTTGTCGATTCTTTGTACCGCACCTCTGTACCTACAATCTATGCCGTTGGAGATATTATCGCCACGCCAGCTTTGGCACATATCGCTTCAGCTGAGGCTACTCGTTGTGTAGAGGGTATTTATGGTGTTGAAACAGAGCCTATAGACTACTCAATTATCCCATCCTGCATCTTTACCACTCCGGAAATTGCCTCTGTAGGTATTACCGAGAAACAGGCTGTAGAACAGGGTATAGAGCACACTGTAACACGCTATCAGTTTGCCGCATCGGGTAAAGCTATGGCAGCAGGAGACCGCGACGGCTTTGTAAAGATTATTTTTGACAAAGAGAAGAGAGTTATCGGAGCCCATATCGTAGGAGCTAATATCGTCGAGATGCTCGGAGAGGTTACTTTGGCACAACGCTTAGGCATTACAGCCGAGGCTATCTCTCGCACCATCCATGCCCACCCATCTATGTATGAGGGTATTGCCGAGGCTGCAGAGCAGGCTTAATTGCAAACTTATGATATTCATTAACTAAACCATACTACAAATTATGAAACATACCTTAAAAATATTTTTCCTTTGCGCTTTGGTATTCTGTTCTTGCAATAAGCAGGCGCAGATTATCTCCACTTCACAAAGCATTGCCGATGGAGAGTGGCAGTGTTTTACCAAAGATTTCACTCTTCTGTCAGGTCGTGGAGTTACGCTTAATATCGCGGCTGACACAAAATATTGGCTCTTTGTCAACGGAGAGCTTGTAGTGCGAGAGGGAGGACTTAAGAGAGGTCCAAATCCTCAAGACAGCTATTGTGATACCTTTGATGCACTTCCAAATTTGAAGTTTGGACGCAATAGGGTAGCCGTTTTAGTACAATACTACGGACGCAACTCCTTTAGTCATAAACCTACAGCAACACCTGGTCTGTGGTTTGAACTCAAAGGCAAACTTGGTACTGTGGTAAGCGACAGCAGTTGGAAGGCTGTGCGCTATGATGCTTTTTGGGCTCCTAAGGACGAAAATCCAAAGGGCGCAAAGCAATATCGTCTTGCAGGTGCAAATGTTGGCTACGATGCTCGTAAGGCTGTGGATTTTGCAAGCAAAGAATTTGACGATAGCAAGTGGCCTAATGCTGTTGAAATCTCAAAAGAGGATTCTGAGTGGGGTAATTTCGTCTCTCGACCTATACCTCAGTGGCGTTGGAGCGAACTTACAGATTATGTATCAGTTGCCCGTAACGACGAGGGTGCTATTGAGGGTAAATTGCCTTATAATGCCCATGTAACGCCATATATCCGTCTTAAAGCTAAGGGGGGCGAGAGAATTATAATCTGCACCGATGACTATTGGATTGGACCTGCACGCAGTTTCTATACAGAGTATATTGCTTGTCAGGGTGAGCAAGAGTTTGAGACCCCTATCTGGACAAATGGACACTCTGTACTCTATTATGTGCCTCAAGGTGTAGAGGTCTTGGATATAAAGTATCGTGAGAGTGGATATGACACCGATTTTGTAGGTTCGTTTGAGTGTGATAATGCCTTTTGTAACTCTCTTTGGGAAAAGGCCAAAAGGACTCTCTATGTAACCATGAGAGACAACTATATGGATTGCCCTGACAGAGAAAGAGCTCAATGGTGGGGTGATGTTGTGGTTGAACTTGGCGAGGCAGGCTATCTGTTTGACTCTCGAGCCCATCTGCTTACCCGCAAAGCTATTCTTGAGCTTATGATGTGGCAACAACCCAACGGAGTTATCGCCTCTCCTTGTCCAGGCTGGTATAAGAGCGAGTTGCCTTGTCAAATGCTTGCCAGCGTAGGCTATTACGGATTCTATACATACTATATGCTCACAGGAGATAGTAGCACTATAGAGACTATATATCCTCGCGTGCGTAAATACCTATTTGAGGTATGGAATCCACAAAATAGCGGACTTGTATCTGTGCGCCGTGGCGGTTGGTATTGGGGCGATTGGGGCAAAAATATCGACAAAGAGGGTTTGCAGCAGTGTTGGTATGCTGTAGCACTCAAGGGTTTTGCACAGATGGCTCGCACCACAGGTAACAATAGCGATGCTATGATGGCAGAGCAGTTGTTTGACAAGATGTACTACTCATTTAATGACAAGTATTGGAATAGCGAACTGAACCACTACAAAACACCATCTTATAAAGATGTTCCGGATGATAGATTGCAAGCTATGGCAGTCTTGGCTGGCTTTGTTCCTAA
>JAFWBN010000074.1 GCA_017507075.1 Alistipes sp.
ATAGTTCGTGCCTTTGTAAAGGAGCTTGGCATAGAGATAAACTATGCCATAGAGCTTGACACTGCGCCCGTACTACAGAAGAGTATTGAGGCTCTGATTGGGGAGATTGGCGACAACAGAGATTTGCGCGACTGGCTAACGGGTTTTGCCGAGGAGAATATTCAGACAGGCAAGCAGTGGAACATAAAACAAGGCATTGCCAAGCTCGAAAAGGAGCTTTTCAAAGAGGATACTCGTGAGGCGATTGAGAGCATAAAGGATAAGCAGCAGTTCAAAGAGCGCATATTTAGGTACATAGCCCTTGCCGAGCAGCAGATGGAGAGCATAAAGAGTGCTGCTCTGGAGGCTGTAGAGATAATTTACAACTCCGGATACACTCACAGCGACTTTCTACGCTCGTTTACCGTTTTCTTTGAGAAGATTGCCAACTTTGAGCCTACGATGAAATCTCCGGCAGAGAGTGTTATAAACCACTGTTACGACGATGTGCAAGAGTGGTTCAAAAAAACTCCAAAGCCTTCATCTGAGTTATTATCTCTTGCCGAGGCTCTACAGCCTATGTTGTTAGATGCCGTAAGGGGGTATGACAGGCTTAAATATTTAGACAACAGTTGCACGCTACTCAAGAAGAACTACCGCAGTTTTGCCCTACTTGGCGACCTATACAAGATAGCGCAACAGATTTGTCGAGACGAAAACACCATGCTCCTATCTCAAACAAAGCACACCATTGCCTCCTTTGTAACAGAGGAGGATGCACCATTTATCTACGAGAAGGTGGGCAATCGCTTTGAGAGGTTTATGATTGACGAGTTTCAAGACACCTCATTAAAGGAGTGGCAGAACTTTTTACCGCTACTACGCAACGCAATATCTCAGAGTGTGGATACCTCTGTGCTGCTTGTGGGTGATATAAAGCAGTCGATATATCGTTGGAGAGGCAGTGATTGGAATATTTTGGGGGATATTGCACCAAAAAATCTCAGTACAAACAACACCCCCATAGAGCATAAAAACCTTGATAGCAACTATCGCAGTCTGCCAGAGATTGTGGAGTTTAACAACAGAACCATTGCAAGTGTTGTTACAAGTGTAAACACACATCTCAACCAGATGCTTGAGCAGGCACTCTCTGAGCAAAAAGTAAGCGAGGAGTGTTACCACTCACTACACAACGCACTAAAAAATGCCTACAACGAAGAGGAGCTATATCAAAAACCTAAGCGAGAGAGCAAAAACAGAGGCTATATAGAGTTAAATGCGCACTACACTGACAATCCGGATATTGTCGGATGTATAGAGAACTTGATATACACTGTAGGCTACTCTCCGTGCGATATTACAATACTTGTCAGGGATCGTGCCGATGCTCAAACAATAGCCGCCACACTACTCGAAGCCGGCGCAAAAGATAAAAAGATGCGTTTTGGCATAATGACTCAGGAGGCTCTTAAAATAGGGAGTTCCAAGAGTGTGGAGTTTATCATTTCTGCCATGCGTTATGCAATAGACCGCACAGATACAGTCAGTTTAGGCGTCTATAACAGATACGGCCACAATCTGGACTTTATGCATAGTCTGACAGAGGAGGAGATTGAATTTTTCGACTCTCTGAAGAGTAGTTCTCCGGAGGAGGCTTTTGAATTGATATCTATAAAGTTTCATAATCTGCTCAAAGATGATGCGGCTTATACACACGCTCTGCATGAACAGATTATAAAGTTCTGCGCCTCAAAGGTTGCCGACTTGCCACTATTTTTACAGTGGTGGGAGCAAAACGGCTCCGAAAAGTCCGTTACCATAGAGAAGAGTCGCAATGCCATAGAGATTATGACTATCCACAAGGCAAAAGGACTTGAGAATAAGGTTGTAATTATTCCATACTGCACATGGAGATTTACGCCCGTAGCTATACGCCCGACAACCGTCTGGGCGACACCTACAGCAGGATGTGGTCTTGAGATTGACACTCCGTTTCCTGTACAGGCAACCTCAGCTTGCAAAGATTCTATATTTGCCGAGGGTTACTTCAAAGAGTGTGTTTATAGCCATATAGACGCTGTCAATCTGCTATATGTAGCCCTGACTCGCGCAGCTGAGCAGCTATATATCTTCTTCCCGATAGCCTCTAAGAGCGACAAAGAGCCTTCGACTGTGGGTGAGTTGCTATGCGAATTATCCGGCATAAGCGACAAATACCACAAGGTCGAAGAGCCTATGCATGAGCCGCCTGTAGTACGCTCTTTCGGTATATGTGAGATAGCAGCGAAAAAAGAGGAGGCTCAAGAGCATAGGATAAGGCTTACTCACACCCCTCCGTCAAAGGTTAAGCTTAAGTTGCAGTTACCAACCATGCGATATTTCAACCCTGAACAGAGTGCTGTAGTAACTCCGCAACAAGAGGGTATATTATTGCACAAGGTTATGGAAAATGCAGTAACTACAGAGGATATTTCTGCAGCCATAAATAGTCTTGTAACAGATGGAATACTCTCTACGGTAGAGGGTAAGACACTGTTAAATAAGATTACGACAATATTAAGCCAGAGTATTGCCGCAAAGTGGTTTGATGGCAGCTACAATATTGTGCGTCGTGAGAGCAGTATTATCGCCCCAGGGGTTGGTACTAAGCGACCAGACAGAGTGATGATTAGTGGCAAGAGTGCCGTTGTGGTTGACTATAAATTTGGAGAGAGAAAAAACGAGTATAATAGACAGATAGAGCTATATTGCCAACTGTTACAGCAGATGGGATACAGCGATATTAAGGGATATATTTGGTATATCCGCGAAGGTAAAATAGACGAAATTGTATGAAAAAAGGGCTTTTGAGTATCATACCTCGCGCTTTTAGGGCTAAGGGTTATTTGGTAACATTTACCATATTTTTACGGGCACTGCTAAACTTTGTCGGTTTGGCGGCACTGTTACCTATACTATATCTTATTCTTGATACAGAGAGTATTCACACAAACCCCATAATGTCGAAGATATATAACAGTTGCGGTTTTGACTCTTACACCTCTTTTACATTTGCTGTTGCTGCTGCTATGGTGCTATTTATAGCCATAAAGTGTCTGCTAAACTTAGCACTATATCGTTTTGAGAGAGATTACATATACTCACTCTATCGATACCTATCGCGCAACCTATATATAGAATATTTTAATCGCGGATTATCGTTTATCAAAGCTTCAAACTCTGCGGTACTATCCAGAAATGTAAATGTTGTATGCTACACATTTGTTGCCGGAGTATTAAGACCTATGGCTGTAATACTGAGCGAAGTGATGCTATTTATTATGCTCTTTGTATCCATTGCGGCATATAATCCTTTAGCGGCAATACTTACCATTGTAATCTTTATACCTGCCGTATGGTTATATTTTGCACTGATAAGGGATAGAGTAAATAAATATGGAGATGTCGAGAACAAAGCTCAGCGTCAAAAGTATCGTGATGTTGTTGAGACCTATCGCGGATATGCAGATATTGAGATTAACAACGCTTTTGGGGGTATGCTCGAATCTTTCGACTCAAATCTTGACACTATAATCAAAGTCGGCGCAAAAAATGCCACAGTCTCTACCATGCCTCAGATGTTTACCGAGATAGGTCTTGCCGCGGGCATGGCACTGCTTGTTACAATCAGTGTAGGTCTTAACAGCGGAGATATGAAGATTCTCTTCGGAATATTTGCTGTCGCAGCTCTAAGACTTATGCCATCTATCAGAGCAATAATGAGCTCCTGGGCCTCACTTAGATACAACCGCTATACAATAGATATTATCCGCGATGCCGACATAGACTCTCCTTCTGAAGTTGAAAATAGTGGCACAGCAAGACTAAGTCTTCAAAATCAGATAAGCGTTGAAAACCTCTCTTTCCGTTTTGAGGATAGCAGCAGTGATACAATATCTGATTTATCATTTACAATTCGCAAGGGAGAGAAGATTGGTATCAACGGGCGTTCAGGAGCAGGAAAAACCACACTCTTTAATCTGTTGCTCGGACTATACAAGCCTACCTCAGGTGTAATTCGTATTGATGACAAAGAACTCTCTGACGACAATCGCCGAGAGTGGCAGAACTCTATAGGCTATGTTTCGCAGAGCGTGTTTCTTACAGACAGCACCCTAATTGCAAATATAGTTTTGGGTTGCAAAGAGGAGGATATAGACATAAAGAGAGTCGAAAGTGCCGTAAAAGCGGCATCCCTTAGCGAATTTGTCGCCTCTCTGCCAAATGGTCTTCAGACTCGCATTGGCGAGTGCGGCGCACTGCTTTCGGGAGGCCAGAGACAGAGAATAGGTATTGCCCGTGCGCTATACAAGGGTGCGGATGTGCTATTTTTTGACGAGGCAACCTCTTCTTTGGACAATGAAACAGAACAGAGTATAAACTCTTCTATAGTATCTTTGGCGCGCACAAATGAGGATATTACAATCGTCGTTATTGCGCACCGAGACAGCTCATTATCATATTGCGATAGAATTATAACACTAAAATAGTATGGAATATATTGTTGCTCAGTATCGTATTAGAACAACGGGAAAGCACTCCGACATTGCTGCATGCGGAGTACGCGGATTTGCACCATTTGCAGTTGATAGTATCTCTGAGGAGCCTATCACAATGGATTTACAAACAGAGTGCAGAATAGACAGAGAGAGTTTTACAAACCTTGAGACGATTAACAGTTTCGGTTTTGAAGCTGATTTGGCACAGTGTGCGCTCTACAAGAACAACGAGGGTTATCTGTTTGAGATGGTAAAGAGTGATTCTACTTACCTCTTTGCAAAACAGCACAACAGCCCTATCGTTCAGGCAAATTATGGACTCTTTGATAGCGTTGATATTTCACTGCTCAGATTTGGTCTTTGGATGATGTTTGGTCTATGTATTACCCCTCTTGGAGGTATTGCAATACACTCTTCTGTGCTTGTTAAAGAGAATCGTGCTGTGCTGTGTCTTGGAGAGTCAGGCACAGGCAAGAGTACACACACACGCCTCTGGAGAGAGAATATTGATGGCACAACTTTGCTTAATGACGACAGCCCGATTATTCGCCTTGTAGATGGCATCCCGACAGCCTTTGGCTCTCCGTGGAGCGGTAAAACCCCTTGCTACCGTAACCTAAGTTACCCTATTGGCGGATTTATACGACTCTCACAGGCTCCGTACAACAAAATTCACCGTCTCTCTGTACTCAATGCTATTGGCGCACTTTTGCCATCTTGTCCTCCGGCATTCGCCTATGATGACACACTGCAAGACCATATTTGCAACACACTATCAGATATGATTGCAAGCGTAGCTGTATATCATCTTGAGTGTCTGCCTAATGCAGCAGCAGCAGAGCTATCGTATAACACTATATTTGGCAAATAATGGGTATCAAGAGTGGTTCAAACAAAGAGATGTTCTCTGTTGTCAGAGATTTGCTGCTTGAGGGTTCAATCGTTACCGTGGCAGTGAAGGGTCAGAGCATGCTGCCTTTTTTTCTCAGCGGCTCAACAGTGCTACTACACCCTATAAAAGAGGAGGACTTCAAGAAATATAGCGTAGTATTTGCCGACAATGGAGGACACTTCGTAATCCATCGTATAATATCTGTTACACCAACACATGTAACTCTGCTTGGCGATGGAAATATTGTCGGCACAGAAACAATGACAAAAGATAAAGTCTATGGAGTTATAAAATGCTCTGCTCTGCATATCTTTTTTGCAAAAATATGGCTCTGGATGCGCCCTGTACG
>JAFWBN010000075.1 GCA_017507075.1 Alistipes sp.
AGCGCAAATTTAGTAAGGAGTTTAAGGAGAATAGGGAGGTTAGAGATATTAGGGAGCGCAAATAGGACAAACTAAGTTTCGCAGTTTTCGGATTTAGGAAAACCATCGAAGATGGTACGAGAAAAGATAGTCTTCTAAGGTCAAGCTTGCTTGAAACCGAAAGATAGACTATCTTTTATCGTAATAGCCGCAAGGCTATCCTAAATCCGCACACGCCCAAAAACGAAGTTTTTGCTGAAAGCTTTTTGCACGCCCTGCTTTTTCTCGAAAAAGCGGGCAGTTCTTAGGCTGTACTCAAATATGCAGGTTAGAAAGTTATGCCGACAGCCACTTTCCCGCCCAAGCCGAGTTTAGAGCCGAACTCAAGTTGGGTATTTGAGAGTGTTGCGATTTGAGGGTGTGTTTGTGTGGATAGTGAGGCTCGGAGGTATAGTTTTCCGAGTCTTACGCCGACACCCAAATCGCCGAGAAATTCGATAGAGTTGTATTTATATGTAGCACCTTCATACTCAAGGTTTCCTCCATATAGGAATTTTCCACCTGCGGAGAGTGATGCAAAGAGTCTTGATTTCTTACCGAAGTATGTTCTAAGGTGAACAAATATTGGCAAATCGACCTTTGACGGCTCAAGTGATGCGCCGCTACCCATTTCCAATGAGGTTGTGTTATCAAAATTGTGCATATTCACTCCTGCGCCGACGCCCAGACCTACAAATAAGGTCTTGTTTGCGCGATAGCCACCTATATAGCTCAGTGCGAGGTTATCTACAGCACCGTTTGCAAACGAGTGGGATGAGTATCCGAACTCTATGCTCTGCTCATAGCCCTTTTTAGCAGTATAAGCCTCCTTTTTTACAGGAGTTGTGGCAGGGGTGTCCACAGGTTTATCTGCGACTTTATCCTTTGTATTGTCTTTTTGTTGACGCTTAGGAACAAGGACTGCTGACAGCTCTGTTGTTTCGTTTTTGACAATAGTTATTGTGCGTGAATATGGTTGGTAGCCAAACATTGAGATAACAAGGGTATGCGCACCTGCTGAGATATTGTCAAGTAGAAGAGGTGTTGTTCCAATCCTCTCATTATCAATAGTAACCGTTGCACCTTGAGGTGTACTTGCAAGTTTTAGCAGACCTATACCGCGTGTAAGGACAATTTGTTTGTCCATTGAGCCATCGACAGTAATACTGCCATGCTCTGCGATGTAATCTTTTGCTTTTACAAAATATGAGTGCTTGCCTTTGCCGAGCGAGGCGGTAAACTGTCCGCCACTTAGAGGAAGCTCCATGCCATTGAGTACAAAAGTGGCATTGGCAGGGAAAATTGTGAAATGTACAGAGAATTTCTCGGTCTCAACATTTAGCTCTCTGCGGAAATATACATTGCCGGCATGCACATTGATAACCTCCTCATGTACAACGCCGTTATACTCTATCTTAAGCTGTCTCTCACCTGGGACTACATCTTTTGCCACAAGGATATATTCACGATTGGTCTTGCCGACAAAGGTGTTATCGATATATACATCTGCATCGGCAACATTTGTAGCAACGGTGATAGGGTATTGTTGATTTAGATATGCCTCAAGACGATACTCGCGGTTGCCTTCAAGATTTACTGAAACCTCGTTTGAGTCGCCAAAGACAGGGTGATGTAGATAAAAACGAGTATTAGGTTTTGCTGTAAGCTCGATAATCATACCATTGCCCTCGTATGCTGTCTCGGAGCGCATAATAACGATATTTCCGCCAATAGGCATAACCTCAAGCATGCCAATCTCCTCACGAGTCATGCGGTTTATGTGCATCTTTATTCTGGCACATGGACGCTTTGAGAAGTCCAACTGAATAGGGTCAATATTGACATTAGTAAGGGCATCGGTCTGCTCAATACCCTTAAAACTTGACTGCTCAATGACAATAGACTGCGTAGAGGTTTGAGCTGTCGCAGTTATTGTTGCAACTATGATAGCAAAAATCGCAAGAAGAAATCTTTTCATTGGTAGTAGTAGTTGATTGTGAGACAAAGATAATAAAATTATTTTGATTTTCGCGCATTCCATCCTGTAAATCAGACCACTCATACGCTTAATCACAATTTTATTTTGCTGTTGACTCTTTTTTTACTACCTTTGAAAAATAGAAACAAACTAAAACTGACTAATATTATGAAAAAATTGGCTTTTGGTGTTGATATTGGTGGAATCAATACCGCTTTTGGACTTGTTGACGAGAAGGGCGACCTTTTTGGCGAGTCTGTAATCTCTACCCGTGCATATCCTAACTATCAGGACTATCCTCGCTATGTGGCAGACCTTTGCGAGGCTATGAAGTTGTTGGTTAGTGCTGTAAACTTCGATTTTGAGCTTATCGGTATCGGTATCGGAGCTCCAAATGCAAACTTCTACAAGGGAACTATCGAGACCCCTGCAAACCTCTGGAAATTTACTGCTGAGGATAAAAATCAGGATGACAGCCTAAGACACTTTAACTTTGCCGAGGATATTGGCAAGTATTTTCCAAATGTTCCTGTATATGTTACCAACGATGCAAATGCAGCAACCATTGGCGAGATGGTATATGGTAACGCAAAGGGTATGAAAGACTTTATAATGGTTACTCTCGGCACAGGCGTAGGTTCAGGTTTTGTGTCAAATGGTCAGATGATTTATGGACATGATGGCTTTGCCGGTGAGTTTGGCCATGTTATCGTTGAGCGTGGCGGTAGAGAGTGTGGTTGTGGCAGAAAGGGCTGTCTTGAGGCTTACGCATCGGCTATCGGTATTAAGCGCACAGCTTTTGAGCTTATGGCAACAATGAACGACAAATCTCCACTTAGAGATATTGCCTTCAATGACCTTGACTCAGCAATCCTCTATCAGCATGCCGTAAAGGGAGACCCTATTGCAAAGGAGGCTTTCCGTTTGACGGGTATGCGACTCGGATACGCGCTTGCTGACGCTGTTACAATTACCTCTCCTGAGGCAGTGTTTGTCTTCGGTGGTCTTGCAAAGGCCGGCGATGTAATTCTCGACCCGATTAAGTGGTATCTGGAGGAGAATATGCTCTTCGCCTTCAAGAACAAGGTAAAAGTTCTCCCTTCAGGCTTGCAGAACAAAAATGCTGCAATTCTTGGAGCTTCAGCTCTTGTTTGGCAGAACTTGTAATAATTGTTGAGCCTATTTTATTGTAGCGCATCAAAGTCCGCATGGGCCATGTAGTCTGTGCGGACTTTTTATATGTAAGTTAAATGGGGATAACAAAGAGGGGTTAATCAAAAAAGATTGTTAAGACTTTGAATTTTGCTGAGCTTTGGTTAACTTTGCAAGAGAAAAATATTACGACTATGAATACTCCACAGCAGATTACAGAGATGTTTGAGCGACATTTGTCGTTGGTGGCTATGCCCAATGAGCCGGAAAAACTCTATGCTCCAATTCGTTATGCTCTTGCCGAGGGTGGTAAGCGTATGCGTCCTGTGCTTACCATGCTTGCATATAATATGTTTGCAGATGATGTTCAGAGCGTGCTTCCTGCAGCTACAGCAGTTGAGATTTTTCATAATTTTACACTGCTGCATGACGATATTATGGATAATGCGGCGGTGCGCAGAGGTCGCCCGTCGGTATATGCCAAGTGGGGTAGCAATGTAGCAATTCTCTCTGGCGATGTGATGCTTATTGAGGCATATCGCCACCTGCAAAGTGTTCAGTCTTGCTACCTGCCTACAGTCTTTGAGCGATTTAACTCTATGGCAGAGCAGGTTTGCGAGGGTCAGCAGTATGATATGGACTTTGAGACCCAACCGAAGGTTGCCGTTGCGGAGTATATGAACATGATAGAACTCAAGACTGCGGCACTGCTTGTAGGTGCAGTAACTATTGGAGCTATTCTTGCAGGAGCTTCGGAGGAAGATGTCCAGAAACTGCATAAATTTGCCACAGAGGTAGGTCTTGCCTTCCAACTTCAGGATGATTTGCTTGATAGCTATGGAGACGAGCGTCTGGGTAAGAAGATTGGCGGAGATATTCTTGAGGGTAAAAAGACATATCTGATGATTATATCCCTCTCTCACGCTACAGAGGAGCAGAGAGAGGTCCTTCGCACAACACACTTGCGAACAGACATTACTGACGAGGAGAAGATTGCCACCGTAAAGGCACTTTATGATACCCTTGATGCTCCTGCGCAGACTGAACAGCAGATTGCTGTACGAATATCTCGCGCATTGTCAATCCTTGATACGCTGAGTATCCCGCAGCAGCGCACAGAACACATGAGGGCTTATGTTGAGAGTCTTGTAGGTCGCAAAAAGTAGTTATGACAAGAAAAGATATAGAGATAATGGCCCCTGTCGGCTCTTATGAGTCGCTGTATGCCGCCATCAACGCCGGAGCAGACTCGGTCTATTTCGGCATTGGTCAGCTAAATATGCGCTCAGCTTCGGCGGCAAACTTTACTGCCGATGATATGGCTGAGATAAACCGTATAGCACATAGCCACGGCGTAAAGACCTATCTTACAGTCAATACCATTGTCTATGATACCGAGCTGGAGCAGATGCACAGCGTTGTGGATAGAGCTAAGGCAGAGGGTGTGGATGCTATTATTGCATCTGATTTATCGGCTATTCTCTATGCATATAGAGTGGGTGTTGAGGTGCATATATCTACACAGTGTAATATCTCAAATAGCGAGACGGCAAAATTCTTCTCTCAGTGGGCTGATGTAGTTGTTTTGGCAAGAGAGCTATCCCTTGAGCAGATAGCCATGGTTAAAAAGGCTATTGTTGAACAAGATATTAGGGGACCTAAGGGCGAGCTACTCAAGATAGAGATGTTTGCACATGGCGCGCTATGTATGTCAATTTCGGGTAAATGCTACCTTTCAGAGCATGAGACTGCTTGTTCGGCAAATAGGGGTGCTTGTCGCCAGATTTGCCGCCGTAAATATACTATTCAGGATAAGGATACAGGTCAGATGCTCGATATTGATGGCCGATATATCCTCTCTCCAAAGGATTTGTGTACAGTCGATTTCCTTGATAAATTTATTGATGCCGGCGTAAGCGTGCTTAAAATTGAGGGTCGCGCCCGCGGTGCAGAGTATGTCAAGAGAGTTGTGGAGAGCTATGATAGCGCACTTAAGGCAATAGAGAGGGGAGAGTATAGTCGAGAGTTTGCGCTGGGGCTTAAGGAGCGACTCGCAACGGTCTTTAATCGCGGCTTTTGGGGTGGATACTATGCGGGTAAAACCATTGTTGAGCATAGTACAAACTATGGCAGTTCGGCTACCCGCCGTAAGGTCTATGTAGGTAAGGTTACAAACTATTTTAAGCGTCTTGGCGTTGCCGAGGTGCTTATTGAGGCGGCACAGCTCTCTGTCGGCGAGCCGATACTATGGATGGGAGAGACTACGGGCTGTGTAGAGCAGATTGTCTCCGAAATCCGCCTTGAGGATAAGGTTGTAGAGACTGTAAAGCAGGGCGATATTTGCTCAATCAAGGTTGAGGGTGGAGAGTGTCGCCGAGGAGATAAGCTCTACAAGGAGGAATTAAGATAGCATTTGACCACTTAGGATGCAGGGCAACAGAGTGTGAAATTGCCATATAACACTGAGTACAAATCAATAAAACCTAACCACTATGACACCAAAAGAGAGAGTTGCCGTGATTTTTACCACACCAAAGTTCTGCCCAGAGAACTACAAAGGAGAGACAGACGAAAATGGTATGCCACATGGTATGGGCGTGATGAAGTACGAGAAAAAGACGACTTATAGCTGGCTTTGGGTGATGGATGACAATATTGCTCCTAAGCGTTATGAGGGTCAGTGGTGCCATGGTGTAAGGTGTGGCGAGGGCAAGATGAGTTTCTATACAGATAATAGCCAACACTACTCCTACACAGGTCAGTGGGCAAATGACCTACCTGAGGGTAGCGGTAGTATTCGCGTTATTGATAAGCGTGGTAAAGAGAGTATTACCTCTTGTAATCTTGTTGCGGGTTTGCGCGAGGGTTGTAATACGGCTGTTGAGTTTGGCAAAACTATTGAGTGCGAGTGGAAGGCGGGCGTTAAGGAGGGCGAGGGAGTCTGCACGATGCCTAACGGTCAGCAGTTTAGGGGCGTGTGGCACAACGACAATTTAGACCTTGATAGCTGTGCCTTTTTGGAGATAACACAGAGACCGACTCTTATTGTTACACTCTACCACGCAGGTTTTGACTATAATCGCAGAGTTGTTGCGCTTGTTGAAGGCAGTTGTGGTGAGCATACTATCTGTGGCTCGTTGCCTATTATTCGAGACAATGGCTTTAATGATAGCGAACTACTTATTGAGATTCTTAGTATTGAGGATGGTGCGGTTAATTATCGCCTTGATGCGCGCTACTCTGATAAAAACACTCCGATTTTTGGCTCTATTACTGCAGGCGAGAGTGTTGAGTATAGAAATTCTCACAAAGGGGAGGCAACTATCTATGATGAGGATTACGACTATGAGGTTATTTGTAGCGTAAAGATAATTTGTAAATCTATATAGTTATGATTACAGATGAAGTCTTGAAGTTGCGCCAGCAGGCAATAGATCTTTACAGAATCGGGTGCAAGGAAGAGGCATTAGAACTCTATGAGAGTGCTGCAGAGAGTGGCGATTACCTCTCTACAGTTCATCTTGCACAACATTACTTATCTCAGCGCAAATATGGGGAGGCGGAGATGTATCTCTATGAGGTAATTGATGCCTATAATGATGCATCGCAGTCTGTAGAGGATGCTCTGCTTATAGAGGCGGCGGCTGAGGCGTACTGTCTCTTGGGCGATATGGAGAGCGATGACTTCGCGGCGGCTATGGCTGAAAAATATTGGAAAGAGGCTGCGCGCTTGGGTTGTGTGAAGGCATACTATAGGCTTGGGTATCTGTTATATAATGTATATGATGAGGGTATAGACCACTTAGAGCAGGCATTAGATTATTGGAAGATGGGTGCTGATGCAGGGGACGACAAGTGTGTTGAGCCATACAATGAGCATCTGCATGAGGATACAAAGGAGCCTATCTACGACGGCGAGACAGATGAAAAAGGTCAGCCACACGGACAGGGCGTGATGTACTATCCTAAGGAAGAGCTTAAGCTGTGGTGTGGCTTTAAGGTCGCTCCGAAGTGTTATGAGGGTCAGTGGTGCCATGGCGTAAAGAGTGGCAAGGGCAGAATGCTCTACTATACTGAGCATAAGTGGGACCGTATCAGCTATACAGGAGATTGGAAAAACGATATGCCGGAGGGTACGGGTCGCGGATGCAAACACTTCAGATCAGAGATCGAGCGAGAGTTTGTAGAGAAATACAGCTATGAAGGCGACTGGGTAGCGGGCGTAAGAGAGGGCTTTGGTATTGAGAACTTGGAGGACAAGAGTACCATAGCAACCTACTGGAAGGAGGACAAGAAGCAGGGAAAAGGTATTATTTGCACTCCTGATGGTAAATCATTCCGAGGAGTATGGGAGGCAGACGAGCTTAATATGAGCAGTTGCACTATGGAGGAAGGATTCTAATCCGCTGATTACTAATTTATAGAATATACCTATAATAAATAAAAAAGTATAAAATATGTTTAGTTCGTCAACTTACATTGCTCGTAGAGCAGAACTTTGCCGTCGAATCGGCAATGGACTTATTCTGATACCAGGCAATTGGGAAGCCCCATATAACTATCCGAATAATGCCTATCACTTCCGACAGGATGGCACATTTATCTACTACTTTGGTTTGACATTGCCGCAATTTTTCGGTGTTATAGATGCTCAGACAGGTCAGAGCGTCATTTTTGGCGATGATGTTACTGTGGATGATATTATCTGGATGGGTCCACAGCCAACGGTAGCCGAACTGAGTGCTCAGGTTGGTGTTACAAAGAGTTTTCCACTCTCTGCTTTGAAAGATTTTGTCCATAATGCTGTAAAACAGGGGCAACAGATTCACTATCTGCCTGCATATCGTGGTCAGACTACACTATTGCTCTGCTCACTGCTTGGGAAGAGTCCTGAGGAGTTGTATCGGGATAAATCTGTGGAGTTGATGTTTGCTGTAGCCGAGATGCGCGAGACTAAGAGTGCGGAGGAGATTGAGGCTATGGAGCGTGCCTTTCATATCGGATATGATATGCACACAACGGCTATGAAGATGTGTCGTGCAGGTGTTGTAGAACGCCAGATTGCCGGTGCTATAGAGGGTGTTGCTTTGAGTCAAGGCGGTGGAATATCGTTTACCTCAATTGTCTCACAACATGGCGAGACACTGCACAATCACAACTACGATGGCACTCTTGAAAATGGTCGTCTGTTGCTTGTGGATGCAGGTGCGGAGAGTGTTGAGAACTACTGCTCTGACCATACTCGTACATACCCTGTGAGCGGTAAATTTACCGAGAAACAGAAGGATATATATAACATAGTATTGGCAGCACACCAACTCTCTCCACAAAATATGCGTACAGGAGCAATGTATATGGAGGATGTACACCGCAAGGCACTTATGATTCTTGCCGAGGGACTTGGTGGCGTAGGACTTATCAATGGCAGTGCCGAGGATGCTGTGGCAGCGGGTGCTATGTTCCTATTTATGCCTCATGGATTGTCTCACGGTATGGGTATTGATGTACACGATTGTGAGGCCTTTGGTGAGCGTAGTTACGACTTTAGTGCCATTACTGAAAGAGCGGCACAATCTGCAACCTGCATCCACCGTGCAACATGGAGACTTCGTGCGGGTACGGTTATGAGTAATGAGCCGGGTATCTACTTTATCCCTGCACTTATAGACAAATCTAAAGCAGAGGGTCTGTATAAGGGTATTGTAAACTACGATAAACTCGACAGCTATAGAGATTTTGGCGGTATCAGAATCGAAGATGATGTTATCGTTACAGATACAGGCGGTAGAGTTATTGGTGGCGACAAGAAGATACCTGTAACCGTTGAGGAGCTTGAGGCTGTAATAGGCAGATAATTATGACACCACTCTTAATCTTTGCCACTCAGGCCGAGGCTGCACCACTGCAAGCTCTCAGAGCAGACCTTCAGATAGCTATCTGTGGTGTCGGGCTTGTTGAGACGGCTGTCTCTGTGGCAGAGATTGTTGCCCAAAAAAGACCTTCGCAGGTTGTTTTATGCGGTATTGCAGGGGCTTATAATACGCGTTTGGCTATTGGCGAAGTTGTGTGCGTCTCAGAGGAGCGCACACAAACTTTGCCTACGGTATATCGTAAAAGCTACTTCTCTACACTTGAGCTGCCGCTTAAAGCTGTTATCTCCAACTCTGTTATGAGTGTTGGTGCGGCGGCAGATGGTGCAGATATAGAGAATATGGAGGGTGCTGCACTGTTTGCTGTATGTGAAAGATACAATATTCCATGCGCTCAAATCCGTGCCATATCAAACTATACAACAGATAGCAGAGAGTCTTGGAATATCCCTTTGGCCCTTGAACGACTGACAGAGAGTATAGACAAATTGTTCAAATGAGAAGATTATCACTCTACATATCGCCCTGCCCTAATGATACTTTTGCCTTTGATGCCATTATAAATGGCAGAATAAAGAACACTGTGGCAGAGTTTAGCACCGAATATCATGATATTGAGGAGCTTAACTGCGCGGTTTTGGCAGGCGTTCCCGATATTTGCAAAATAAGTTACTCTGTCTATCCAAAAATCGCGGACCGCTACGCATTGCTGGATAGTGGCTCTGCTCTTGGTAGAGGTAACGGACAGTTGCTTGTGCGCAGAAAAAGTGAGAGCGGGGCAATCAAAAGTGTTATAACCCCTGGGGTAAATACTACGGCTCATGCGCTACTTTTGCGCTATTTCCCTGATGTTCAAACCTCATCAATGCTCTTTTCGGATATTGCTGAGGCTGTAGAGAGGGGTGATGCCGATGCGGGTGTGCTTATCCATGAGGGACGATTTGTCTATGAGCGCAGAGACTTAGAACTTGTTGCCGATTTGGGACAACTTTGGGAGAGGGAGACCTCTCTGCCGCTACCTTTAGGAGCTATAGTTATAAAGCGCGAGTTAGGGGAGGAGTTACAGCACGATTTTGAGAGGCTGCTCTCAGATTCTGTCCGCTTTGCCTTTGATAATCCGCAATTATCCAGAAACTTTGTCAAAGAGCATGCTCAGGAGCTTGAGGACGAGGTTATAGATAAACATATCTCACTCTTTGTAAATAAATTCACTATCTCGCTTGGAGATGAGGGTTGGGCGGCTGTAACGCGCCTTACGGGGATACAATCTCCACAAAAAGGTTAAAATCTGCACCAAAAATGCAGATTTTTTCATTTTCTTTTGTCTGATTGAAAAAAAGTGCTTAATTTTATAGACTGAAAACGGACATTGTCCAAAATTGCAAACCTTAAAACTATTATAGACAGATGAAAAATTATTCGCCAAAAGAGATTAAAAACATTGTTCTTGTTGGTGCTCCTGGTTCTGGTAAAACCACCCTTGCAGAGGCTATGGCTTACGAGGGTAAGGTAATTGACCGCCGTGGTAGCATCGAAAATAACAACACTCTGTCGGACAATACCGACATTGAGCACGAGTACAAACGCTCAATCTATGCGACAACCCTCTTTACAGAGTTTATGGGTCGCAAACTAAATATCATTGACTGCCCAGGTTCTGACGATTTCTGCGGAAACCTCTTCTCTGCTTTCAAAGTAGGAGATGTTGGTGTTATGCTTGTAAATGCTCAGACCGGTTGGGAGGTTGGTAACGAGATTCAGGGTCGTTATGCAAGTATCCTTAACAAACCGCTTATCGGTGTTATTAACCAGCTCGATGCAGAGAAGGCTAACTATGAGGCTACATTGGAGAGCATCAAGGCTGACTCTATTGTAAAGCCTGTTGTTGTTCAGTATCCTGTAAATCAGGGCGTTGGTTTCGACTCATTTATCGATGTTTTGATGATGAAGATGTACCGCTTCACAGATGAGAACGGTACTCGTGAGGAGCTTGATATTCCAGAGTCAGAGTTGGAGCGTGCTTTAGCTTACAATCAGGAGCTTGTAGAGACTGCTGCAGAGTATGATGATGAGCTGATGATGCTCTACTTCGATAAGGGTTCACTTACTCAGGATGATATCCGCTCAGGTCTTAAGTTGGGTGTTGCAAACCGTAAGGTTATGCCTATCTTCGTATGTAGCGGAAAGCGCGACATCGGCACAAAGCGTCTTATGGAGTTTATCATCAATGTAGCACCAGGTCCAACTAAGGCTCCAGACTTCCTGACCGTTGATGGTGAGGCTATGCCGGCAGACGAGACCGCTCCTGTTGCATTGTTTGTATTCAAGAGCCAGATGGAGCATCATATTGGCGAGATTAACTACTTCCGCGTAGTTCGTGGTACTGTTACTGAGGGTATGGAGCTTGTAAACTCTCGTACAGGCAATAAGGAGAAGCTCACTCAGCTCTTCGCAGTAGCAGGTAAGAACCGTATTAAGGTTACTCAGCTCTCTGCAGGCGATATCGGTTGTACCGTTAAGTTGAAGGGTACCCGTACAAACGACACCCTCGCAGCTCCTTCTTCTGTTGTTGCTGTTGAGCCTATCGTATTCCCAGAGCCACGCTACCGCGCAGCTGTTAAGGCTAAGGAGCAGGCAAATGAAGAGAAACTCGGTAAGCTGTTGCTTGATGCACGCTTTGAGGACCCAACTATCCTTGTTGAGTATTCAAAGGAACTTAAGCAGACCATTATTCAGGGTCAGGGTGAGCATCACCTCAATATCCTGAGAACAAGAATTGCTGCCGACAGTAAGGTTGAGATGGAGTTCTTTGCTCCAAAGATTCCATATCGTGAGACTATTACTAAGGTTGCTCAGGCAGACTACCGCCACAAGAAACAGTCTGGCGGAGCAGGTCAGTTTGGTGAGGTTCACATGGTTATCGAGC
>JAFWBN010000076.1 GCA_017507075.1 Alistipes sp.
AAAGCCGTTAAGAAGATGGCCACCATCGATAAGATGTTGAGCGACGGCACATTTGATAATTTCTCAAAGCGTGAGAAGCTCCAGATCGAGCGCCAGCGTGCAAAGTTGGAGAAGAACCTCGGTTCTATCGCCGACCTTACTCGTCTGCCCGCTGCTCTGTTCGTTGTTGACGTTCAGAAGGAGGCTAACGCTGTTAAGGAGGCTAAGCGTTTGAGCATCCCCGTATTTGCTATGGTAGATACTTGTTGTGATCCTACAGACATCGATTACGTAATTCCGGCAAATGACGACGCTGCAAAGTCAATCGCTACCGTTCTTGACGTAGTATGTTCAGCTATCGCTGAGGGTACCGAGGAGCGTAAGCTCGAGAAGGAGAAGGAGGCTCAGGAGGCTGAGGCTGCTGCTCCCGCTAAGCAGGCAAAGCCCCGCATCAAGAAGGCAGTTAAGGCTGCTGTAGATGCACAGGAGGCAACAGTTGCAGAGGTTGTAGCTGCAACTGAGAAGGCAGAGTAATTTTGTCACAAGAGAAATTATTAACAATTTAACATTTTAAGAAAATGGAAATCAAAGCAGCAGATGTAATGAAGCTCCGTAAGATGACGGGTGCTGGTATGATGGACTGCAAGAAGGCTCTCGCTGAGGCAGAGGGTGATTTCGAGCGTGCAAAGGATATCATCCGCGAGAAGGGTAAGCTCGTAGTTAGCAAGCGTGCTGACCGTAACGCTTCAGAGGGTGTTGTCGTAACAAAGATCGTAGGTCAGAAGGCTTATATCTTGTGCCTCGCTTGTGAGACCGACTTCGTAGCACAGAACTCAGAGTTTACAGCTTCAGCTAACGCTATCCTTGATATCGCAGTAGCTAACGATTCAGCTGATGTTGAGGCATTGAAGGTTGTTAAGAATGCAGAGGGTATCTCTGTTGAGGATATGGTAACAGAGAAGTCTGGTCAGACAGGTGAGAAGTGCGAGTTGGCTTATTATGCTCGTATCGAGGCTCCTTACTGCGCAGCATACGTTCACTTCAACAAGAAGTTGGGTACTATCCTCGGTTTCAATAAGGAGGTTTCAGAGGAGGTTGCCAAGACAATCGCAATGCAGGCAACAGCTATGGCTCCTATCTCAATCGACGAGAACGACTGCCCAGCAGAGGTTGTTGAGAAGGAGAAGGCTATCGCATTGGAGATGATGAAGCAGGATCCAAAGAACGCTAACAAGCCAGAGGCTATCCTCGCAAAGATCGCTGAGGGTAAGATGCGTAAGTTCTTCGAGGAGAATACTCTCTTGAACCAGGCATTGGTAGGTGAGAAGATCTCTATCCGTGAGTTCTTGCAGCAGGCAGACAAGGAGGCAACAGTTATCGCATACAAGCGTTTCGCTTTGGAGGCATAATTTTAAGCCTAAAGGTGCAGTTAATACTGCACGACTATATATGAAAAGTCCCGACCGTGAGGTTGGGACTTTTTGTGTCTATGTATAATATTGGATAATGTGTGGCAAAATTGTGACTACGCCTTATTTTTGCTGGCTTAATTGGCGGAATCTCGATGATTAGAAAGAGCAATTCTATGAAATATTTGTGTGAGTAATGTGTTTTAGAGTGTTGAAAATTTTGTAAACAGATAAAAATTTCCTAACTTTACTAGGTAAAATAGGGATATAATTCGATTTTTTGAAGTATATCCTGCGGCATAAGCGTGTAATTGCTTGAGGGTCAGTTGTTTAATTGAGTTTCAAGGATTTAGAACTATGCTCATAACTCAATGGCAGAGGTTTGTTGCGCTCATTTGTAGCATATGCAAGAGGAGAAAACAACGGATGTAAAGTGGTTTGTTATGCGTTCACTGTTTCGTACAGAGCTAAAGACGCAGGCGAAACTGATGGCGGCGGGCATCGAGGTCTTTGTGCCGACTGTTGAGCGAGTAGTAGTATTGCGAGGAAGGAAACGTCGCGTGATTACCCCTGTGGTGAGCAATCTGATGTTTGTGCACTCTGATGTTGAGACACTCCAGCCATTTGTTGAGTCAGATGCGCGGTTCCAGTATATTTTCGTTAAGGGAGGCAAGCAGAACGAGCGAATGGTAGTTGTGGATGAAGATATGCAACGATTTATTCAGGTTGTGGAGAACGCCGAGAAGCCTTTGTATTTCAACCCCGCTGAATTAAACCTTGAAAATGGTGCCAGGGTGCGTATCATAGGTGGCGGTATGGATGGTGTCAAGGGGACATTTATGCGAGTAAAGGGTTCGCGTAGCAGACGATTGGTTGTAGTGCTTCCCGATACGTTGGCGGTAGCAGTGGAAGTGCAGCCCGATTTGATAGAGGTAATTCAATAGAGTTTGGAAGTCAAATATCTAAAGTGGCCGCACGCAGTCTAACAAAAGAAGTAATAAAAATCACAATATATGAAAATAGCAGTAGCAGGTACAGGATATGTCGGGCTCTCGATAGCCACACTCCTGGCGCAGCACAACGAGGTTGTGGCTGTGGATGTAGTGCCAGAGAAGGTGGAGAAAATCAACAACCGTATTTCGCCTATTCAGGATGAGTATATTGAGCAGTATCTCGCCGAGAAGGAACTTAATTTGCGAGCAACGCTTGATGGTCGCGAGGCTTATCGTGGTGCCGAGTTTGTTGTGATTGCGGCTCCAACAAACTATGACCCACAAAAGAACTTTTTTGATACCCATCATATTGAGGATGTGATTGACCTTGTTTTGGAGGTAAATCCCGAGGCTACGATGATTATCAAGAGTACCATCCCTGTAGGTTATTGTCGTTCGTTGTATGTTAAGTATGCCAAGCGCTTTAAGGAACAGGGATATGACTCAACACGAAAGTTCCGTTTGCTTTTCTCTCCAGAGTTCTTGCGCGAGAGTAAAGCGCTTTATGACAATCTCTATCCAAGCCGTATAATTGTCGGATATCCCAAAATGATAGAGCAGTTTGGCGAGGAGAATGAAGCAATCAAGGCTATTGCGGGAAATCATCTTGAGGATGCAGCCCATACCTTTGCAGAGTTGCTCAAGCAGGGAGCGTTGAAGGAGAACATTGATGTGCTCTATATGGGACTGAAGGAGGCAGAGGCTGTAAAATTGTTTGCTAATACATATCTTGCACTACGCGTAAGCTACTTCAATGAACTTGATACATATGCCGAGATGAAAGGCTTGGATACACAGGCTATTATTGAGGGAGTTGGTCTTGACCCACGAATTGGCACACACTATAATAACCCATCGTTTGGATATGGTGGCTATTGCCTGCCAAAAGACACCAAGCAGCTCTTGGCAAACTATGCCGATGTGCCACAGAATATGATGACAGCTATCGTGGAGAGCAACCGCACAAGAAAGGATTTTATTGCTGATCAGGTGCTTGCAAAGGCGGGATATTATACTGCATCCAGCGATTGGAATCAGAGCGTTGAAAAGGAGTGCGTTGTTGGTGTGTACCGTCTGACGATGAAATCCAATTCGGATAATTTCCGTCAGAGTGCTATCCAGGGTATTATGAAACGCATCAAGGCAAAGGGAGCGACGATTGTAATCTATGAGCCTACGTTGCAGGATGGCGAGAGATTCTTCGGCAGTTTGGTAGTGAATGACTTGGCGAAATTCAAACAAATGAGCCAGGCAATCATCGCCAATCGCTATGACAACGTTCTTGATGATGTAAAAGAGAAAGTATATACAAGAGATATTTTCCAAAGAGATTAGTCAATATGGTAACATATAACATAGACTTTAAGGATAAAACCGTTTTGGTTACTGGCGCAGCTGGTTTTATAGGCGCAAACTTGGTAAAGCGTCTGTTGGGCGAATTTGCTGGTGTAAAGGTTATCGGCATTGATAGCATTACCGATTATTATGATGTACGTCTGAAAGAGGAGCGTTTGGCGGAGCTTTCTAACTATGGCGATCGGTTTGTTTTTATTAAAGATAATATTGCCAATAAACAAGCTATCGACAGCCTCTTTGTAGAGTATAAACCACAGGTGGTAGTGAATCTTGCAGCGCAAGCTGGAGTTAGATACTCTATCACCAATCCAGATGCATATATTGAGAGTAATTTAATTGGCTTCTACAACATTTTGGAGGCGTGCCGCCATCACGAGGTGGAGCATTTGGTTTATGCCTCGTCATCGAGTGTCTATGGCAGCAATAAAAAGGTGCCATATAGCACAGATGATAAGGTTGATAACCCTGTGAGCTTGTACGCCGCCACAAAGAAGAGTAATGAATTGATGGCTCACGCATATAGCAAACTATATAATATTCCAAGTACAGGATTGCGTTTCTTTACGGTTTATGGACCGTGCGGACGACCTGATATGGCATATTTTGGCTTTACCAATAAATTGCTGAAGGGCGAAAAAATTCAGATTTTCAATTACGGAAACTGTAAACGTGATTTTACATATGTCGATGATATTGTTGAGGGTGTTGTCCGCATTATGCAGCACGCACCCGAGAAGGAGGTCGGTGAGGATGGTTTGCCTGTTCCTCAATATATGGTCTATAATATCGGAAACAATAGCCCTGAAAATCTGTTGGATTTTGTGCAAATCTTGCAGGAGGAATTGCTTGCAGCGGGTGTGTTGCCTGCTGATTATGATTTCGAGGCACACAAAGAGCTTGTCGCAATGCAACCTGGCGATGTGCCTGTAACATATGCCGACACAACAGCTCTCGAGCGAGATTTCGGCTTCAAACCCCACACCTCCCTTCGCGAAGGCCTTCGCAATTTTGCTGTGTGGTATAAAAATTTTTATTCAGAAAAATAAGAAATGTCTAAAGATAAATTATTAAAGGATGTTGTCATTATTAGACCATTAGCAATATTTTTGCTG
>JAFWBN010000077.1 GCA_017507075.1 Alistipes sp.
GGTTTATGGAGATGTATCCTCAGTGGGTGGCGATTGGTGCAGTGCTGCTTGCAGGTTACTATATCGTAGATTCTTATATATATCACAAAAAGGAGTATATCGGTATTCGCCCTTCACATCACTATGATGATGAGAGCGGTTTTACAATCAATATTCGAGGAGCTAAAAACTTTATCCTACTTATAGGTGTTGTTTTGTGTGTGGCGATGATAAATCCTACAACTATACCTGCTATGGCAGAGCATGATGCTCCATTTTATATTAAATTTTTGCGAGAGATTGCACTTGTAATCATCATCATACTCTCTTTGCGCTTGACAAAAAAGAGAGTTCGTGAGGATAATCACTTCTCATGGGAGCCTATCTCTGAGGTGGCAATTATATTTATAGGTATATTTGTAACCATGACACCGGCCCTCATATTCCTCAATGCAAATGCAAGCAGCCTTGGAATTACCGAGCCATGGCAGTTCTATTATGCGGCAGGAGCACTTTCGTCTTTCCTTGATAATGCCCCAACAGCTGTAGCCTTTCATACTGTAGCTCAGGGTATTGCAGAGGGTGGCAATCTTGTTGCCGGAGTGTCAGATAATATACTCAAGGCAATATCTATGGGTGCTGTATTCTTTGGCTCAATGACATATATAGGCAATGGACCAAACTTTATGGTTAAATCCATAGCCGAAAAGGAGGGCGTTAAGATGCCATCCTTCTTCGGATATGTCTTTTGGGCTTTGATTATTTTGCTGCCTATCTATGCTGCAGTGCAATACTTCTTATAGATTATTCCGTCTCTTAGCTAAAGATGTTGTATATCAACGCAGCAATGGCGATAATAATTAGTATTGTCAGTTGTAAGACTGCCACGATAATTGGCAGAACTCCGATATAAGCCGCTGCCCATAATACAATGCTAAAGTAGGCGAAAGTTACCACACCCACCACAATACCCAATGCAAACCTTAACAGAGGAGATGCTACTTTGTATGCAAATGTCGGAGGGGTTTGTCGATGGTATTTTACTCCAAATACTCCGATAGCAATAATGGTGAATAGTGCGAGTAAAGCTGGCGAGAGTTCGAATTTTTCAATTATCCAGTGGCTCCACGGTGCGAAAAGTTTACCTTGCTCGTATATCGTCAAAATAAAAGGCGAGGCAAATAGCAGACAGGCAAACAGTCCTATATTACTCCCTAATCGAGTTGTTATAGACATCCTCTGCTCTAATTGGCTTGTAAGCAGAGCCTCTCTTGAGCCAGCTTGAGGAAATTGCGCCACCTTTTTCAATACACCCCATGCAGCTCCATAGAGATGACGACTACATAGCGTATTTACCTTAGCCTTGAGGTCGTTCATGCGCGTTGATACGGGCGAAACGACAGTAAGCAACTGCCACTGTTCGACCAAGAGCAGACATGTGTACTTTGTGTCGTTGACTTGATAGACAACATATTTTGCAGGCATGTAAGCCGTCTCTACTCGATTAAAACAAATTTTAGTATCTTTGAAATGTTCTACAGATTTGCTCAATCTCTCGATGGTGTTGCCTACGATACTACGCTCAAAGAGACCAGATCCTCTAAAATCTTCGCCTTGAACCCTCTTCTCTTCAACAAGATACCAATCCGTGCCGCCGGCTAAGAGTTTAGACATCTTTAAGGCTTCGCTTCTTGGAATAACTCTTGGTAGGCAGAAGTCGAAATATTGCTTTTCAAATAGTTTGTGTCTGAAGGACCAGAAGCGTAACACTTTCCTCTCTCCACTACATGTAGGACATGTTACTTTTCCGGAGCCATTGCAGACAGAGCAACGCTCCGTTACCATAACGCTCTCTGTTGTATAACCGCTACCGTTACAGGTAGAACAACGCTGCGTAGTTACAACATCTCTTGTTCTTGTTCTCCATTGGTTGACATAGCGTCCGCTGGAGTCTTTAACTTGTACAGTCTCGCTCTTTGTTGTAACCTCTTGCCAACTGCCTCTACCACCACATTTATAGCATACATGTCGGTGTGTTTCCAGCTTTTGTACTACTCCTTTGCCCACGCAGCGTACGCATAAAGCCACTCCTTTGCCGGAGCAGGTGTGGCATGTGTCAATAGCCTGAGAACCACTTACACAGCGTTGTGTATCCTGTGTTGTGAACTCTACAGGGGATTTGGCTAAAGACCAACGATTTATATCCGCTTCTCGTAATATGGTAGGAGATGGGAAGTTACGACCTTTAAGTTTTTCAAAAGAGTGTGTGAGTGTACGACTGTCGTACTGTGTATCTATAATTACACGATGTATCGGAGCATCCAAAACCTCAACAACGCTCAAAATATCGCCTAAATTCTTGCACTCAAAATTTGCGATACCTGCAACCCATTTATTTATCAGTTGACGAAAACGGCTAAGTTCGGCAGCCGAAAAACTCGTCTTTCTTGCATCTCTGTATTCAGCCATGTCAACTATATGTTTGAGTTAAACTTTGTTGCATCATTATTTGCTGCATCTAAACGGGTTAGATCCCCCAAATGATACTCTAAAGAGCATACTATCGCCACAATTAGCAGTATAATTGCCAAACAAGGTGTAAATAGAATCCAACGGTCAGCTGCGGCAAATCTTTCGTCTGTTATAGCCTTAAAACGGTATTTGACTATCGTAGAGCCTTTGAACTCCTTGTTTGTCTCGCCTTTGGATAACTCTTTGTTGTAAATCTTTTTGGCTACAGAGAGGTTATTGTCCCATGCACGCTCTAAGCCTTTGCGCGAGAAGGAACTGTATGGTTTTGTAAGTTCGCTTTTCTGAATCTTACTTTCAGATGTCTCCTCTTTCTCCCTGACACATGCCAAATGGAATAGTAATAGAGCCGCAACTGTTATGGTTGTGTATATAATGCGTCGAGTCGAAAAAATAGTTTTAGGGATAATATCCATACGCTTAAGTGGTTAGTTTACACAAAATTAAATAAAAATTATTACAGAAACAAATCTGTGGGTGTAATTTTATAATAAGTAAAATTTTACTAACTTTGCAAGCAATATAAACAACTACTATGAGACTAATATCTATTTTCTGCACAGTTGCAGCGGTGATTATCAGTGCTACACCTCTTTCAGCACAAACACTTTTGAAGGGAGCTGTCCCATATTTCCCTGTCGAGCAGATGCCCGATATGACAAAATGGCTACCAGCCCCTCCGGCTTTTGACTCTAAAGCCTTCTCGTATGATATTTCGCAGTATGAGTGGGGTAAAGAGCGTAGAAAAGATGCGGCTCGCGCAGCTATGGCAATAAGCCATGCAAGCATAGACCCCGTTGATATCTGTAGCCACTTTAACGAGGCTTTTGGTATGGAAATTACCCCTGAAAAGACTCCTCACATCTTTAGATTGCTTATAGATGGCATGGAGACGGCTAATAATATCACCATAAAACCCAAAAAAGAGTATAAACGCACTCGACCTTTTACATATTTCAACGAAAGAACACTTGTGCCAGATAAAGAGGATGTACTCCGTAATAATGGCTCTTATCCATCAGGCCATACCGTAATTGGCACTACTGCGGCACTTTTGCTCTCCGAAATAAACCCCGCAGCAGCAGATAAATTGATAAAAATAGGCTATGAGTGCGGCCAGAGTCGAGTAATTTCGGGATACCATTGGCAGAGCGATGTCGATGCATCCCGCTTTGCAACCTCTGTTGCCCTTGCTAAAATGCACACCTCGAAACGCTTTGTAAAACAGCTTAAAAAGGCAAGGCAGGAGTTTAAGCGTCTTTGTCGTCATAGCACGGCATCTATGGCACATTTGCGCTTATAAGTGCATACCTGCTTCCGCTAACAAAAAGTACCCGCAATGAGCAGTACCACAAGTACAGCCCATCGCGGGTATTTTTGCCGAGCGTTGCATCTACGCCCTTCTAAGCACAAATGGGAAGGTACTTAATGCACCACTCTGACGACAAATGGGTACTTTAATTTGGCGGTAGGGGAACTTTAATTTAGGCGCGCTATAGTCCCTAAGGACCTTAGAGACTCTAGAGTCCTTAGAGACACTAAGGACAGCGCGCGGAATAATGACAAATGGCATAGAATAGCAACGGGCTTTCAGCCCTAAATGACATACAATAGCGCGCTACAGAACAAACTAAGTTTTTCTGTACTCGGATTTAGGAAAACCATCAAAGATGGTACAAAGAAAATAGTCCTTAGAGGTCGAGCTTGCTCGAAAACTCTGAAGGACTATTTTGTTTGTAATAGCCGCCAGGCTATCCTAAATCCGCATCAGCACAAGAGAAACGCAGTTTCTCCGAAAGTTTTTGGTGCCGCTTTTTTCAAAAAGCGGCGGTACTTAAGCAGGCTGTACTCGAAAAAGTTAACCTACTTGCCTACGGTATAGAATCTATCTTTTGGTAGAGCTTTTACGGCTGGCAGTTCAGCGATTTGGGCGATGCGTTCATTAAAGAATTTGCGCACATCTTCCCACTTATAATATGGGGCGATATCGCTTTGTATTGGCAGCAGGGTTTGTTTTTCGTTGTGTAGCAGTTTAACGATTACCTCGCCTGCCTTATTTCGATAGAAAATCCACTGTATGTTAGCTGCCATAGGTGAGATATTGAAATCTTGCCACTCGTTTTTCAGGTTATCGAAGTTTTCCACTCTTGCGCATTTTCCCACGGCCTGCATTACGGCTAAGGCAGATATTACAGTATAGTCATGTCCAAATCTAAGGAAGGCTGTGCGAGTAGTCTTTCCATTGTTTACCTCTTCGATAACTCTGTCGGCATCCATAACAACCTCTCGGATAAGGTTTGCTCCGTCGCCTAATATAGCATCACCCCAGCGTACAGAGGCTCCGTAGTTTGCGTAACGCTCTTTGTTTATAGCCTCCCATATTGCGGCTCTCTCCTCGCCCGTGAAGATGTCGTGGATACGCAAATCCCCTTCAGTGCCTTGTATGCAGATAGCAAGGTAGAAGAGTGTGCGGATAGAACTAAATAGTTTTGCGCTATCTTGAGCCTCGATAAACTTCTCAGAGTATATTCTACGGGCTATTTGAGGGAGATACTCTGCTATTTTCGGATTGATAAAACTATTTCCGAAAACATGAGACTCTTTGTATATTGACTTGCGACCATACGAAGGGCGCAGATATACCTGTACGCTGTCGTTTGTTGTTCTGTATATCTTCAGCTTGGGATTTATCTCCTTAAGCCTCTCGTTAAAGGCTGCCATACTCAGAATACAGCGCGGAACATCTGAGGAGCGGCTCTCGACAAAGGCATCTTTGCCCTTAAAGAGCTTTGGAAAAGAGTAGTACATGCGCTCTGCAATACCGCGATGCTCTGCAATGCCTTGTGGCGAGAGTTCAGCCTCTCTGCCGTATGCGCGAC
>JAFWBN010000078.1 GCA_017507075.1 Alistipes sp.
ACAGCCTCAACAGCCTCATCGTTCATACCGAGGTTGAGGATTGTATCCATCATACCAGGCATTGATGCGCGAGCACCTGAACGAACAGAGACCAAAAGTGGAAGTTTAGCATCGCCAAACTTGCGGCCAGTAAGTGCCTCAACCTTCTTGATAGCAGCCTCTACATCAGGACGAAGGATGTCGATAATAGCCTGCTGTCCGTGCTTGTAATACTCAGCACAAACCTCGGTTGTGATAGTAAATCCTGGAGGAACCGGAATACCGATAAGGTTCATCTCAGCAAGGTTTGCACCCTTACCGCCGAGCAACTCTCTCATTTTGCCATTACCCTCAGCCTCTTTGTTACCGAAGGTATAGACGCGTTTTACATTTGTCATAACTCTTAATTTTTTGTTAATTTAACTATTGATTTTGTCTAAATTTTCAGTTTTATCTGTTCCGAACAGCAAATATAGTAATATTTTCGCAAATTCCTATAGATAAAGCGCAAAAACTATCGAATTTTATCCGATAGCTATGCGAAACCTTAAAGGTAGGCTCTATAAATTAGGTCGAGATGATTTTGAAAATTATTTTGAGCAGGTTTTCCATCTCTGCTAAAGGCGCAATGCAGGCATTGTAACTGTGTGGAGATGGGAAAGATGCCAAAATAAATTCAAAAGCAGCCGAAATAAGGTGCCTATCAACTGTTTTTATATTTTACTAATTTATAGAACATACATTAAATAAGTATCTCATTAAGCGGAGATTACACCCGAACCGACAACCCTGTTTTCGTCGTCATACCACACCGCAAATTGCCCTGCAGCAATACCTCGCTGTGGGGTGTCAAAAACGATATACACACCCTCATTACACATGTGCATAGTGGCATCCTGTAGCGGTTGACGATAGCGTATGCGGACCTTAAATCGCCGAGTCTCTCCAATAGATAACTTCTCCAATGGCTCTATCCAATGCTGTTCAGAGACCTCAATCTTCAGAGCTCTACGATATAATCCTGGGTGGTTATCGCCCTGCCCAACATATATCGTATTTGTCTCAACATCTGTGCCGATAATAAATAGAGACTCTTTTCTGCCTCCGATACCTAAGCCCTTGCGCTGGCCTATAGTATAAAAGTGCGCTCCATTATGCTCGCCAATCTTCTTGCCATCTCTGACTGTATAACTATACGGGCGTGCCATGCCTTCAAGAGAGTTATCTGCAAGGTATCGGTCATACTTTGCCCAAGTAGGCAGAATTTCATGTATATTACCCTTGCGCGCAGCAAGTTTTTGTTGCAAAAATATAGGTAAATCAACCTTGCCCACAAAACAAATTCCCTGAGAATCTTTGCGCTTTGCTGTGGCAAGACGCTGATCCTCTGCAATTTTTCTAACCTCCGGCTTTGTCAACTCTCCAATGGGGAAGAGGGCATATTTTAATTGCTCTTGAGTCAGTTGGCATAAGAAGTAACTCTGGTCTTTGTTTGTGTCCGCTCCCGCAAGCAGAGAATAGACTTTCTCCCCATCCACAATCCTCTCACTCTTGCGGCAATAGTGTCCCGTTGCAACCGCATCTGCACCAAGATTTAACGCCTCTTTAAGAAAAGCATCAAATTTTATCTCTCTATTACACAATACATCAGGATTTGGCGTTCTGCCACTCTGATACTCAGCAAACATATACTCGACAACCCTCTCCTTGTACTCTTTAGATAGGTCAACCATGTGAAAAGGTATATCAAGACGCTTCGCTACAAGCTCTGCAAATAGATGGTCGTCATGCCACGGACAGTCCCCCTCAAGAGTTCCTGTCGTGTCGTGCCAATTACGCATAAACAACCCAATAACCTCGTGTCCCTGCTCTTTTAACAGCCACGCGGCAACCGAGGAATCAACACCTCCAGATAATCCTACAACAACTTTAGCCATAATTATTTGGTGCAAAGATAATAAAAAAATAGTTTGTTGTGAATTTGCCGTGAATTTGTCGTGATAGCGGCACATTTCCATCGGCTAACTAAAAATTCAACAAAGGGCAGTACCGTAAGTACAGCCCTTCGTTGTCTTTTTAGCCGAGCCTTGTAAATGCACCACTCTGACGACAAATGGGTGCTTTAATTAGGTGGAAGAGATGCTTTAATCTTGGCGCGCGTCCCTAAGGACCTTAGAGACTCTAGAGTCCTTAGAGACACTAAGGTCAGCGCGCAGAATAATGACACATGACATTTAATAGCAACGGGCTAAAGCCCTAAATGGCATACAATAGCGCGTAACAGAATAAACAGAGTTTTTCTGTACTCGGATTTAGGGAACGCCACCGTAGGTGGTGCGGTAGAAAATAGAGCCTACACTCAAGCTTGCTTGAAGGTGTAAGGCTCTATTTTATAGCGTAATAGCCGCAAGGCTATCCTAAATCCGCACACGCCCAAAAACGAAGTTTTTGCTGAAAGTTTTTGGTGCCGCTTTTTTCAAAAAGCGGCGGTACTTAGGCTGTACTTGAAAAATTATTCTACTAGTACAAATGCCTCTTTTTCTCTGCCGACGAATTTATAGAGTGTGGCGGTGCAATTTTGGTAAGGTTTATTTTTCTTGCTATGTGAGATATAGAAGTAGTTATCGCCCAGGGCGTGCAGGCCTGTTGAGGAGTGAGGGAAGTGCCAGCCGCGAATTGTTATATGATTAGGGTCTGTAAGACCTCTACCAGATAGGGTAAGGACATTTGCTTTCTTGCAGTAGTCAACACCTTTAAGGGTCTCTTTTTTAGGGGCTATATTGCCATCTACTGCAAAGAGTGTAAAGTTTGCAAAGTCGCTCTTTTTACCTGAATATGTTGCTAAGTACCAGAAGTTGCGGGTTTTGTCATACTCAAGGTTTTGAACACCCCAATCAGTGTTACCTGTATATACAAAGTATCGTGCAACGGGCTTTGCGGGTCCGGATTGGTGCATATTGTCCTGAGATAGAGGTTTTTCGTATTTTGCCCAATCTTTGGTATCATATTGAAGCAACACTTGATAGTCGTTGTCTGTGCGCTCAGTGTCGCCGTATATGCCGTAAGATATTGTTAGATAGTGTTTTGTGCTTGATGTTCCAAACTTTGGGCCAAAAGTGATGCCGTCAAAACCACTACAACCGAAACGATGCTCATACTGCTTGCCATTGTTTACCACTTTGGCCTGATAATCCTCAAGTACGGTTGGCAGATAGACGGTTGTCATAATCTGGTCTTTTTCTGCATTTAGACCCTCTCTGTCGATTTTATCAACATCGAAAATGGCCACATAAAAGGCGGTATCAAGCTGTTTGTTTGTACGCTCCTGCTTAAGAATACCTCTGCCTATGGAGTCGTTTTTATACTCCAAAGAGCCATATAGACGACCATCT
>JAFWBN010000079.1 GCA_017507075.1 Alistipes sp.
AGACTTACGAGTCTGGCTTTTTTGTTTTGTTTTGAAAAATGCCATGCCTGCATCCGCTAACGACAAATGCTTACTTGGCTGTATGTTTAATACTATCCTGCGTAGGCATTTATCGTCGAGCGTTGCATCTAACCCTTTTTGACTACAAAATAATACCGACCAAATTTGCTTTTTGGTCGGTATTATTGTTATAAGTAAGTATTCGAATTATCGAACCTTGAACTCTGGGTCTGCCTTCATTGGGATAGGCATTGAACTATAATATCCTGATTCGAACTTATCGCGAACAGCCTTAAATGCGTTGATTGTATATTCTACATCCTCCATAGTGTGGGCTGCTGTAGGGATTACGCGAAGGATAATCTCGCCCTTAGGGATTACAGGATAGATAACAATTGAGCAGAATACGCCGTAGTTCTCGCGCAAATCAACAATCAGGTTTGTACCCTCCTCGTTTCCACCTTTCATATATACAGGTGTTACAGGAGACTGTGTAACGCCAATTTCAAATCCGTTAGCCTTAAGACCGCTCTGCAATGCGCGGGTAATCTCCCACAACTTCTCCTGATACTCAGGGTGGTTGCGAATAAGCTCAAGACGCTTCAGTGCGCCGATAACCATTGGCATAGGCAGCGACTTTGCGTAGAGCTGAGAGCGCATATTATAGCGGAAGAGGTTGATAAGCCAACGCGGACCTGATACAAATGCACCGATACCTGCCATAGACTTTGCAAATGTGTTAAACAGCACATCTACGCCATCAATAACGCCGAAATGAGCAGCTGTACCACGACCACCAGGGCCCATAGTTCCGAAACCGTGAGCATCGTCCACGAGTAGGCGGAAGTTGAAGTCCTTTTTAGCCTTTACAATAACATCGAGGAAGCCAAGGTCGCCTTTCATACCGAATACACCCTCGGTAATTACAAGTACGCCACCTCTCTGCTCGTCAGCAAGTTCTGTTGCGTGCTTAAGCTGGAGGCGAAGAGACTCCTCGTCATTATGACCATATACGAAACGCTTGCCTTTGTGCATGCGCAGACCGTCAATAATACAAGCATGGCACTCAGCATCATAAACGACAACATCGCGAGGAGTGAGCAGACAGTCGATAATAGATATCATACCCTGATAACCGAAGTTAAGCAAAAAGGCATCCTCTTTACCAACGAACTCTGCAAGCTCTCTCTCAAGCTGCTCGTGATACTTTGTCTGACCACTCATCATACGAGCACCCATAGGAGCAGCCATACCAAACTCTGCAGCACCTGCAGCATCTGCTTTGCGCACCTCTGGATGGTTTGCAAGACCTAAATAGTTGTTAAGGCTCCAGTTGAGCATCATCTTGCCGCGAAAACGCATGTGAGGGCCAATCTCTCCCTCAAGCTTTGGGAAAGCGAAGTAACCATGTACAAACTGCATGTACTGACCAATTGGTCCGCCTGTATTTCTTTCAAGGCGTTCAAAAATATCTACCATATTGCAATATAAATTATGTGTTTACGACATTTATCTATGCAAAGGTAATAAATTATTCATAACATTATCCCCCAAAACTCTATTTTTTGCGCCTTGAGTGTGTAAATAGAGTATAAGTCGATGTGATTTTGAAAAACATCACTATCTTTGCTAAACAAACACTAACTTATCTGAAGATGAAAAAATTTAAGTTTTTTATCCTTGCCTTTGCTCTTGCAGGGTGTACTGTATCCAAAGTTGAAACTTTTACCGAGGCCTTAGACCCTGTTCCTCTTTCACAGAGTGAGATTAAGGCTTGGGATGGTGTGTCAGGAGGCTTAAACGCCATGTGGGGTAGTGCCGATTTGGCATATTCACGAAGCCTTGTTCCTGAGAATCTATCTGAATCTCTGACACTTGCAGGCTGGAGAGGTGAGAAGGTTTCTGCACAGTTGCTACTATGGAGCGCAGAAGATTTGAAAAGTGTAGAGTGCATAATTTCTGACTTTAAGTCTGATAAAGCAACACTGCCGGCAACTATTGCTCAGGCACGATTTGTAAGATATGTGCTTGCAGATAAGCAGGCTAAAAGTTGCCTTTGCGGGCGAACAAATAATCATCCGTCAATTTTGCGTGCCGATATGCTTGACACCCTTGAGAAATTTGATGTCAATGGCAGGACAACTCGTCCTGTTTGGGTTACTATAAATATCCCGCAGGATGCTCAGCCAGGGATATATAAGGCTACTGTAAAGGTCTCACATAGCGGATTTGGCTCTGTAAAGTTGCCATTGGAGATTGAGGTTATTGACCAGCAACTCGCAGAGCCGAGTAAGTGGAGTTATCACCTCGATTTGTGGCAACACCCTTCGGCTGTGGCAAGAATAGAGGGTCTTGAGATGTGGAGTGATGCCCATTTTGAGGCTATGCGACCTGTAATGAAGATGCTTGCAGATGCAGGCCAAAAGGTTATCACAGCAACGCTGAATAGAGACCCTTGGCGTTATCAGTGCTTTGATGATTACGAGCCAATGATTTGTTGGACAAGATATGACAACAATGTTTGGGAGTATGACTATACGGTATTTGACAAATGGGTAGAGTTTATGATGTCATTGGGCATATCTAAGCAGATTAACTGCTACTCGATGCTGCCATGGGGCGATTGTGTGCTTGATTATCACGATAAACGCACCAATTCAACTGAGAGAAACCGTACCGTGAGAGCTATCCCAGGAACACCTGAATTTGAAGCTATGTGGGCCCCGTTTCTTGTCGATTTTGCACAGCACTTAAAACAAAAAGGGTGGTTGCATATTACCAATATGGCTATTGACGAGCGCGCTCCTGAAGATATGGATGAGGCAGCACGATTGATAAAGAAATATGCACCGGAACTGGGCTTTGCTATCGCCGACAACCATAATTCGTATAAGAGATATACAAATATGCGTGATGTGTGCGTTGGCCAAAAACAGGCAGCCATGACCCCTGAGGAGATTTCTATGCGTAGAGCTAACGGGGATGTGTCAACCTTCTATGTCTGCTGTAGCACACTCTTCCCTAATACATTTACCAACTCTGAGCCTTATGAGTCTATGTTGCTCAGCGTATATGGTGTCGCTTATGACTACGATGGTATGCTCAGATGGTCGTATAACTCATGGCCGGCACATCCAACTTATGATTCTCGATTCCGTTATTGGGCATCTGGCGATACATATATCGTCTATCCGGGCGCACGCTCATCTATGCGCTTCGAGAGACTGATTGATGGTATTGAATTTACAGAAAAAGTGCGCACTCTAAGAGCTAAGTATGGCGAGAATAATCCAGCTCTCAAACCTCTTGAAGAGAAACTTGCCCAACTTAAGAGTTTGAATATAAACGACATGTCGTACAATTGGAGAGACTATATCTCCGCCGTCGAAACTACGCTACACAGCCTCTCAAAGAGTCTGGCAGAGTAGAGTAACACTGATTATATACGGATAGTTTTTTTGAATACTGTTGTTATCTCTTTTTATTTTGTAGTATCTTTGTGAAAATTTTAGGATATGAGAAGAGTAGCATTTTTTGCAATATTGATGTTGGTTGTTTTCTCTGTTTCGGCGCAGAGGGTTTATCGTAGTGAGTTTACTGTTTATGATGTCAGAGATGACGCTTTGAGTAGGGACCACTCGCGTACTACAAATCATATTGTCTATATGCCTCTGCCGCTTGGTAGTGTTGGTAATATTGAGCTTATTGGCACAAAAATCGAGATTCCTGCCTCTTGGAAGGACTATAATGTCTATCTGCACATTGAGAATACCATAAAGGCATACGATGTTGCCGTAAATGGTAAGCTTGTGGCATCAACTTCCGACCCATATACGCCGGCTGATTACCTTATCTCGCCCTATCTTATTCAGGGGGTAAATGAGGTTGTTCTGTTGCTTAGAACATCGGAGTATGGGGAGCTTAATGCTGATGCGCAAAACTCTCTTAGAGAGCAGGCTGAGGGGTGTTATCTCTTTGCGCAGCATAGAACATCGGTCTATGATTTTGATGCGGCTATAACGGCAGATAGTGAGGGTAAATTGCACCTTGAACTCGATGTTATTGTAGGAAATGACTTCAACTACGAGGAGCCTATATCTGTTGGCTATGATGTCTATACTCCGGAGCGAAAATTGGTCGATTATGCCGTTAGAGAGATTAAGGTTGCCGGTAGAAGTCGTGATACACTGAAAGTACGCCTTAATCTGGGTGCAGAGAGCAGGTACTTGTGGAGTGAAAAGCAGGCTGGATTATATCGTACAACACTGTATATAAAGCGCAATGGAAAGCCGTTTGAGTACCTTACAACCCGCGTTGGTGCAGGAGTAACAACATACGCAGATGGGAAGATACTCCGTAATGGCGAGGCGATAGATATATCGCTCAAGGAGTATAACGCCAGAACTAATCGAAGTGAGTGCAGAAAAGATATTCTTGCCTTTAAGGATGAGGGTATAAATACCCTTATGCCCGATACACCACAGCCGTCATGGTTCTATGATTTATGCGATGATTTGGGTATGTATGTAATCGAGAGCACAAGCATAAATCCTCGTGATAAGAGCGATGATAGAAAGGTGGGAGGAACACCGTCAAATAATCCAGAACTTGTTGAAGAGTATATAAAGCGAGTAAAGAGTATGTACTATAGAACTCGTAACAGGGCTTGTATTATCGGATACTCTTTAGGTGGAAAACATGCAGGCAATGGTTACTGTATGTATAAGGCCTATCAGTGGCTTAAGTCGGTTGAGAAAAATCGCCCTGTAATATGTCGAACTGCAGATGGCGAGTGGAATACGGATGTGGTATTACCCAAAGCACAATAGTCTTAAAGGCTTGGCATTGTCTGTCTCTTTGTAGGATATGAGATTTTTGCCTATTACCATATTCAAATGTGCGCTCAATGCTCCTGAACAGTTCTTTGCAACAATTAGAGATATATCCTCTGTGGATGGAGGTCAGATAGAGATTGCAAGGACAAGTCTGTTTGCAGAGGCTACTGTTCTATTGTCCGATGGCAGTAGGGCAATGATATTTATGCCTATACGCAATTATAAAAGGGAACATGTAAAGCAGTTTGCTGGTTTGCAGAGCCAAATGCTCTCCGATTACATTCTCTTGGAGGACGAACTATCTGTTACAGATTATCAAGGCAATAAGATTTATAGCGATATAATTATACAGCCAATCCCAAATGGCGAGCTGTTGCGTTATACAACCCTTCCTGAAGAGCAGATTATGCAAATGCTTGATAGCCTGCACGATGAATTTGTCCGTTTGAACTTCAGCCACAACAATCTCTCTTTGAATAATATCATTGTCGGAGTAGATAACAGACTGCATCCTATACGCTACCATTATGCTACGCTGGATGGCTGTTTTGATGATTTTTCAGAGCTTAAAAGCAGAATTTCTACAACATCTTCCACGCTGTGTGATGTAAATACGGCCTATATGGAGGATGCGCTGCTTAACGGGCCGGTATGCTTTACTTGTGATGATAAATATGGCTACCTAAACGAAAGGGGAGAGGTAGTTATCCCTCCAAAGTTTATATATGGAGAGAACTTTTGTGAAAATAGGGCAGTTGTGGCAACAAAGAAGGGCTATGGTGTGATAGATGAGACGGGCAAACTTATTATCCCGCCCGTGTTTGATTATATCTATTATGATAGGAGACACACGCAGTTTCAAGTGTTTGTAGGAAAGCTGTCGGGTTGGATGGATTACAATGGCTCTATTGTGCTGCCAACAGAGTAGTGAAAGACTATACTTTTGAAGATTATGGACGGCGAATTTTGATTTCCAAATTACTCTGCGTATCTTTGTGGGTTAAAGAGAGCGTTTTGAGCCTATTTGCTTGTTCAAACGGCTTCTAAAGATGACTTAAAAATTAAAAAATATATACTTATGCGTATTAACGAATTACTCAAATCAACAGCTTACAACACCGAGGTTGTTGTAAAGGGCTGGGTAAGAACAAAGCGTGGCAATAAAAATGTGGCATTTATTGCACTTAACGACGGTTCGTGCGTTGCCAACATACAGATTGTTGTCGATTTGCAGAAACTCTCTGAGGAGAGCCTCAAAAGCGTAACAACAGGTGCTTGTATCTGCGTAAAGGGTACTTTGGTTGAGAGCCTTGGTGCAGGTCAGGGCGTAGAGGTTCAAGCCTCTTCTATCGAGGTCTATGGTACAGCAGACCCTGAGAGCTATCCTCTTCAGAAGAAGGGACACTCTTTGGAGTTCTTGAGAGACATTGCCTATTTGCGCCCACGAACAAATACCTTTGGTGCGGTGCTTAGAATCCGCCATGCAATGGCTTATGCTATTCATAAGTATTTCAACGACAAGGGTTTCTTCTATCTTCACACTCCACTTATTACAGCTTCAGACTGTGAGGGAGCAGGTGCAATGTTCCAGGTAACAACTCTTGATATGAACAACCTTCCAAAGGGTGAGGATGGCAAGATTGACTATACTCAGGACTTCTTTGGCAAGCCATGTTCACTGACTGTTTCTGGACAGCTTGAGGGTGAGCTTGGTGCGCTTTCACTTGGCCAGATTTACACTTTCGGTCCTACTTTCCGCGCGGAGAACTCTAACACTCCACGCCACCTTGCCGAGTTCTGGATGATTGAGCCTGAGATGGCATTCTATGAGCTTGAGGATAATATGGCACTTGCAGAGGACTTCCTTAAGTATCTTATCCGTTATGCACTTGAGAACTGCCGCGAGGACCTTGAGTTTATGAATAAGATGTGGGATAAAGAGCTTATTGAGCGACTCAATTTTGTCCTTGAACATGACTTTGTACGCCTCGATTACACTGAGGGAATCCGTATCCTTAAGGAGTCAGGCAAAAAGTTCGAGTTCCCATGCGATTGGGGTTGCGACTTGCAGTCAGAGCATGAGCGTTACCTTGTAGAGGAGCACTTTAAGCGTCCTGTAATCCTTATCAACTACCCTAAGGAGATAAAGGCGTTCTATATGAAGCAGAACGAGGACGGCAAGACCGTACGCGCTATGGATGTTTTGTTCCCAAAAATCGGCGAGATTATCGGCGGCTCAGAGCGTGAGGCAGATTATGGCAAACTTCGTGCAAGAATTGATGAGCTTCATATTCCGGAGAAGGATATGTGGTGGTATCTTGATACTCGTCGTTGGGGTTCAGCACCTCACTCAGGTTTTGGCTTGGGCTTTGAGCGATTGCTGCTCTTTGTAACAGGCATGGGCAATATCCGTGATGTGATACCGTTCCCACGCACCCCTAAAAACGCAGAGTTCTAAAGACCATCTCTGTTCTCTACTTTGTTTGAGGCGAAAAAATGTTAGTTTATGGCACTATCACAAAGACAACTGCTTTTACAGCAGCAGAAACTTTCGCCCCAGCAGATACAGATGATAAAACTGCTGGAGCTGCCTGCCGCATTGCTTGAGCAGCGTATTAAACAGGAGATTGAACAGAACATAGTCCTTGAGGAGGACCACAGTGAGCAGGAGGGCGAGGAGCCTAAAGAGATATCTATGGATGAGTATCTCAAAGAGGACGATACCCCTTCATATAAATTCCGCCTTAATCACTATTCAAAAGATGAACGACCCCGAAATTTTCAAATTTCGGGGGGTCGTTCTTTGCAAGAATCACTCGTCGAACAGCTTGGTTTCAAAAATCTCTCAGAAAGGGAGATGAAACTCTCTGTGTTTATTGTCGGCAGCATTGATACCGATGGCTACTTGCGCCGCGATTTGCAGTCTGTCTCCGACGATATAGCCTTCACACTTGGTATTGAGACAGAGGTTGAAGAACTTGAAAGACTCCTTCATATAATCCAACACCTTGAGCCTATAGGCGTTGGTGCGCGCGATTTAAGGGAGTCTCTACTACTTCAAATGGGTAGCCAGAATCTCGATACTCAAGCAAAACAGCTGGCGTATAGGATTCTGAATAACCATTTTGAAGAGTTTGTAAAAAAACACTACGAGCGCATGATTGCCCGCCTCGGTGTAACCGAAGAGCAATTCCGAAGTGCTGTGCAGGAGATTCAACGCCTCTCCCCAAAACCCGGCAACCTCTTCTCTGAGGATGTCGATGCCGCTCCATATATCATCCCCGATTTTATCCTTGACTATCGAGACGGAAGATTTGATTTGTCCCTTAACTCATATAATATCCCCGACCTAAAAATTAACCGACACTACCTCGATGTTATTCGCGAACTTAAGGGTAAGAGCGACGAAAGGATGAGCGAGCAGGATAAAGAGGCCGTGCAGTTTGTTAAAAGCAAAATAGACGCAGCAAAGTGGTTTATGTCGGCAATAAAACAGCGACATGATACCCTTATGCGCACCATGCAGACAATCCTCGACTATCAACAAGAGTATTTCAAAGATGGAGACCGCAGCCGCCTGCGCCCAATGATTCTAAAGGATATAGCCGATAGAACAGGCCTCGATGTGTCAACAATCTCCCGCGTGGCCAATAGTAAATATGTGCAAACATCATTTGGAATCATACAGCTTAAATCCATCTTCTCAGAGGCTATGCAAACCGCAACAGGCGAGGAGGTATCAAGCTATGAAATCAAAAATCTGCTCGAAAAATGTATCGAAAACGAGGATAAACGCCATCCACTCACCGACGAACAACTGATGAATATCCTCAATGATAAAGGCTACTGCATCGCCCGCCGAACAGTGGCAAAATATAGGGAGATGTTGTCAATTCCTGTGGCGAGGTTGCGTAAAGAGATATAATTTGTCGTGAATTTGTTGTGAAAAGGCAGCATTTGCTGCCGCTAATAAAAACTACAGCAATGAGCAGTACGAAGAGTACAGCCCATCGCTGTATTTTTTACCGAGCGTTGCAACTACTACCTTTTGACAACAAATTGGTGCAAGGAATAAGACGTAGTAATTCTTGTGTTCGGATTTAGAACTGCCATCGTAGATGGTACAAGAAAAGAGAGAGATTGTCGGTCAAGCTTGCTTGAACAAGACAGTATCTCTCTCTTTTATTGTAATAGCCGCAAGGCTATCCTAAATCCGCATCAGCCACAAGCAAAACAAAGTTTTGCCGAAAGCTTTTTGCACGCCCTGCTTTTTCTCGAAAAAGCGGGCAGTTCTGCGTAGCTCAACTGCGTAGCCGAAAAAGTGGGCAGTTCTCGCTTTCTGCGTTAGCAAAACAGTGGGGCGGTTAAGAATTTGCAGCAGCGTATGCTATGCTGTCCGAGAAGTAGTGCCCCTGAAGTTCGCCGACGGCGGTGATGCCGCGGTGGTCGGCGTAGAAGAGCTCATCGCCCGAATGCGCAAATTCCATCCGGATGACGACATGGATCTGGTTCGCCGTGCCTATGATTTCGCGGAAAAGGCGCATGCGAATCAGGTCCGAAAATCGGGAGATCCGTATTTCTGCCATCCCTGCGCCGTGGCGGTCATCCTGTCCGACCTGATGCTGGACGCCACCACCATCGCCGCCGGTCTTCTGCACGACTGCGTGGAGGATGTGGAGGGCGTGACCCAGCAGAGCATCGCCGACATGTTCGGCCAGGAGGTTGCGCTGCTGGTGGACGGCGTGACCAAGCTGGAAAAGCTGAACTTCTCCTCCCGCGAGGAAGCGCAGGCCGAGACGCTGAGAAAGATGTTCCTCGCCATGGCGAAGGACATCCGCGTGGTCATGATCAAGCTGGCCGACCGCCTGCACAACATGCGCACGCTGAAATTCCAGAAGCCGGAGCGTCAGGTGCCCATCGCCCGCGAAACCCTGGATATCTACGCGCCGCTGGCCCACCGCCTGGGCGTGTATACCATCAAGTGGGAGCTGGAAGACCTCTCGCTGAGATACATCGACCCCGAAGGCTTCTACGATCTCGTCCGCCTCGTGGGCATGAAGCGCGACGAGCGCGAGCGCCTCGTGGCGCAGGTGACGCAGGAGCTCAAAACCCACCTGCACGAGGCCGGCATCCACAAGTGTGAAATCGACGGCCGCCCCAAGCATCTGTACTCCATCTACCGCAAGATGAAGAGCCAGAACAAGACCTTCGACCAGATTCACGATCTGATCGCGGTGCGCGTGCTGGTGAACACCCAGACGGACTGCTATCACGCCCTCGGCGTGGTGCACACCATCTGGCCGCAGGTGCCCGGCCGTTTCAAGGATTACATCTCCGTTCCCAAGGCGAACATGTACCAGTCGCTGCACACCACCGTCGTCAATCAGGGCAAGCCCTTCGAGGTGCAGATCCGAACCTTCGACATGCACCGCACCGCCGAATACGGCATCGCCGCCCACTGGCGCTACAAGGAAGGCCGCGCAAACGACAACGAGCTGGACAACAAGCTCAGCTGGCTGCGCCGCATTCTGGACTGGCAGGGCGACGCGCGCGAT
>JAFWBN010000080.1 GCA_017507075.1 Alistipes sp.
GCGGCAGGTACGGTATATCGTGAAAAATCCCTGGATAGGACATACTTTAGCGTATTTCCTATTCAGGGATTTGAGGGATGTACCGTAGATGCCGTGCTATCACGACAAATTTGTTAGCGGAAGCAGGTATGCACTTATAAGTGCAAATGCGCCGCTATCACGACAATTTACTACCTCATCGACACCGCCCCACTACCAATCAAATTACCATCAGTATAAACCTCGATATTATACTGTCCCTCAGTAAATCCGCTACCGCGGTAGTAGATACTTACATCTACATCCTCGTTGCGATAGTCAACTTCGCGGGATGCTGAGTATCCGATTGACAGACCTTGATATTTGAATGTTGGCATGCTCTCGGAGGTAAGCAGGTAGCCATCTGGCGACTTGATGCAGATATATACTTTTCTGTTGCCAGGAGCAGCCAATTCGTTAGCAGAGATTGCAAAATCCACACGCAAGGTAACGGCAGACTTGACTCTTGACACCTCTTTATCGCGGGCGTTAAGTGCCACCATATTTATACTACGCGCGCGAAGAACTGCACCTTGGCGCACCTTATTGGCAAGTTCTGAGGCCTTCTCTTCGGCAACATCGGCACGCAGATTGGCTGTAGAGATTTTTTTGCGGTAAGATACATTTTCGGCGACAAGTTTCTTGTTAAGAGAGTTAAGGGAGTCTATCTGTTTGAGGTAGTTGCGCATAACGCTTCTCAGAGTACCCACTTCGCGCTCATACTCCTTAATTTTGGCATAGTTCCAGCGACGCTCTCTTTTGAGTTGCTCCATAATCTTGTTTGCCTCAACGAGTTTAGCTGCGATAGTATCGTTTGCAAACTTAAGGCTGTCGTACTCTGTAATAAGGCTTGATAGGTTGCTCTGAATAGAGTCTCTATCGACCTTTAGCAGCTCATAATCAAGCTGTTGCTGGCGATTAAGGTTGAAATATAGGGCGGAGATTCCTGCAAGGATAACAGCAAGCAGGATAATGACAACGCGGTAGCCTCTGATGGATTTTTTCGCCTCCTCAGCTCCTTCGTTATAGTAGTCGTCGTAACGCTCGTCGTAGTCGTAGTTTTTATTCTCTTCCATAGTTATAACTATTTTATGGTGCAAAGGTACAAAAATTATTTAACTTTACTATCCAATGGATACTTTAATCCCTCAAAATCAGAAATATAAGCACGGATACTGCCAACTCTTATAGGCGACTCAAGCATAACAGGGAACTTGTTTTTGTCGTCAGTAATCCAAATTGAAAACTCTGAGCCGTCTGTAAACGAGAAGCCTTCGCTTGTTCCTAAGGTGCAGGCAAGGCGTATAGTCTTAAACTTTCCACGCTTTGGAATACGCTTTATTTCTCGCCCTATAAGCCTGAATTTAAGCACTTTGACCGTATCTTCAAGCACCATTTCAAGGTTATGCGACTCCCCCTCTTTAAGTGTTGAAGCGTCTATAGAGCGCATATTGAAATATAGCGACACGGGGTCCATACTTTGGGGTGTGAGATTCATGGTATGTGTTACAGGTTCTCTATTTCGACTCTGAGCCCATGTATGCACCTTCATTGCCTGCCAATCGTAGTTGTAGTAGCTCCGAAAAGTATAATCGCCCTCTTTAAGATCGCTCTCAAACCTCTCTGTACGCATTGTAAGGGTGTCAACAAATATATCGTAGCGGTCTTCGAGGTTAAAAAACCACCTGAAGGCGGACATAGTTCTACCAAGACCCATAACTCTGTATGCAGGTTTGCCTTTTATTGTGTCAAGAGTGGTCTGAACAACGACTGTCGCCATCTCTGTATTGGGTATCAACTTTGCCTTATATGCTACGCGATAGTTAAGCCTCTCTCCGACATTGTAAATCTGTGCAAAGAGACTTTGCTGCGCAAAAAGCAGTATGGCGAGTATCAAAAATCTAACCTTCATATCTATTTAACGCATTTTGTGTTCATTATATTACGAAATCATCGAAAAATCGCGATTATCATCTGTTGAATATCGCTCTTTAAGCTCTCTGAGCGACCTGTGCTGCTCTGTTGTAAGGGTTGGGTCAATAGTCAGAACTGCTATGGCGGCTTGTTGTGCAACTTGCAGTATCTGGTTATCAAGGGCAGGATTTGCAATCTTAAAATCAATGGCTGTGCCACTCTGCAGAGTGCCGTTTATATCTCCTGCGCCTCTTAGTTTAAGGTCAAGTTCTGCAAGACGAAAACCATCTGTGGTCTCACACATAGCCTCAAGGCGTGTTTTAGACTCTTTTGAGAGTTTTTCATCCGACATAAGGATACAGTATGATTGGTTTGCACCTCGACCTACACGCCCTCTGAGCTGATGAAGTTGTGCAAGTCCGAATCTTTCGGCGGACTCTATAACCATAACCGTTGCATTGGGCACATCCACACCCACCTCGATAACCGATGTGGCAACAAGAATATCCGCCTCACCGCACTTAAATTGGCGCATCGACTCCTCTTTATCATCTGCTTTCATCTTGCCGTGGCATGCCACAACCCTATATTTTGGCAGAGGAAAATCGCGCACAATAGCCGCAAAACCCTCCTCAAGGTTGGCGTAGTCAGCCTTCTCGCTCTCCTTGATAAGTGGATAGACAATATATATCTGACGACCCGCCTCAATCTGCTCTCTAATAAAACCAAATAGGCGCAACCTTGCCTGCTCGTAGTAGTGCAGGGTCTTTATTGGGCGTCTGCCAGGAGGGAGTTCATCTATAACAGAGACATCCAAATCGCCATAGACGGTCATTGCAAGTGTTCGCGGTATAGGTGTGGCGGTCATTACAAGGATATGTGGCGGATTATTGTTTTTAGTCCATAGTCGAGACCTCTGCTCAACGCCAAAACGGTGTTGCTCGTCAATAACCACAAAGCCGAGGTTAGAAAATCTTACACGCTCCTCAAGTAGTGCATGTGTCCCCACAAGAATATCTATCTCCCCCGCCTCAAGGGCCGCAAGGGTTTGACGACGCTCCTTTGTTTTTGTTGTTCCCGTAAGCACACCCACGCGGACAGAGGTCTTTCCAAGCATCTTTACAATGGTTGCAAAGTGTTGACGGGCAAGAATCTCTGTAGGTGCCATCATACACGCCTGATAGCCGTTATCAACAGCTATAAGCATTGAGGCAAGGGCAACCACGGTCTTTCCACTACCCACATCGCCCTGAAGTAGGCGATTCATCTGATAACCCGACACGGTATCACTGCGAATCTCTCTAATAACCCTCTTCTGAGCCTCTGTAAGCGGAAATGGCAGACAGTCTGTATAAAAAGTATTAAACGCCTCGCCAATCTTTGGAAATAAAAAACCTGCACGGACAGATGTACGGGCTGAACGAAGTGTCTGAATATTGAGCTGAATGCCGAAAAGCTCATCAAACTTAAGGCGGTATTGAGCCTGTTTAAGTTTTGGTGCTGATTGTGGAAAGTGGATATTATAGAGTGCCTCTTCAAGGCTTATCAGGCCATATTGCTGACGCAAATATTGAGGCATATAATCGACAATCTTACCCTGAACAGACCCCCACAGATTGCATATAATGGTATAAAGTCCCTTTGTACCGAGGGCTGTAGAGAGTTTTTCGGTAGTTGAGTATATGCCCTGAAGTCCACTCTTCTCCTTTCTTGAAAGAGCCTTTTCGACACTCTCTACCTCCGGATGTATCATACTTAGCTCGCCTCGAAAGAAGTTCGGCTTACCAAAGACAATATACTCTCTGCCTAACTCAAAACGATTCTCTACCCACTTTATACCTTGAAACCACACAAGTTCAGCCTTGCCCGTCTGGTCGGTAACATAGAGTGTAAAGCGACGACGGCGACCCTCGCCAAAGAAATTTTTGCCCACAACACGAACCCTTAGCTGGATATATCCCGAAGTGTTTGTGTCGTTCAACTCTCCGATGCTGTATATCTTTGTACGGTCTATATACCTAAACGGAAAGTGGTAGAGCATATCCCTTACGCTCTTTACACCGATTTCGCGTCCAAGCAACTTTGCCCTGACCTCTCCGACACCGGAAACAAACTTTATATCGTTATCAAGTGGGTTCATAAGTGCAAATTTAATAAATTTTGTCTATTTTTGTATGTTAAACAAAAGTTTTTGCGATGAACCTTAATAAATACACCCGTAGAGAGAGTATAGAGGTGGCTATCGGCACAACTAAAATTGGCGGTAGTAACCCCATTGCTGTACAGTCTATGACAAATACTGCTACGGCAGATGTTGCCGCATCCGTAGCGCAAACAAAAAGGATTGCTGATGCCGGCGCACCAATAGTACGCCTTACCGCTCAAGGCAAAAAGGAGGGCGAGGCCTTTGCTCAGATTATCCCACAACTGCGTGCTGAAGGGTACAACACAGCCATTGTGGCGGATATACACTTTGTACCGGAAATTGCCTCTATAGCAGCTGATTATGTTGACAAAGTGAGAATAAATCCGGGCAACTATCGCACCGAGGGTGGAGAGTTTGAGGCTCTAATCGAGAAGTGTCGCAAAAGAGGTGTTGCACTGCGTATAGGTGTCAATCATGGCTCGCTTGCTCGACATATTTTTGACAAGTATGGCGACACCCCGCAGGGTATGGTAGCCTCGGCAATGGAGTTTCTTGAGAGGTGTGTAAAGGCTGATTTCAATCAGGTTGTAGTCTCAATGAAGTCGTCAAACACAAGGGTTATGGTACACGCCTATCGCCTACTTGTTGAGGCTATGGAGAGTGCGGGGATGAAGTTCCCTATCCACCTTGGCGTAACTGAGGCAGGAAACGGCATTGAGGGTAGAATAAAGAGTGCTGTAGGTATTGGCGCGCTACTTGCAGACGGAATTGGAGATACTATTCGTGTGTCGCTTACCGAGGCCCCTGAAAATGAGGTTCCTGTGGCACAGATGCTTGTAGAACACTTCTCAGAGCGCAGCGGAGAGTTTTGTGTTTTGCATCCTGAGAGATATTTTTCTACAGAGTACAGCCGCCGTTCAGATATTCAGACCCCTATAATTCACAGTGAGATAACATCAGAATTTAAGGTTATCGAGGCACTGTCAAACAACCCGACAGCAGAGTGGAGAGCTGCAATTCTGAATAACGACAACATAAAAGAGCCAACAGTTATCCGCCGCAGATACAATGATACAGAGCCGGAAAAGGTTGCTGTCAAGGCTGCTGCCGATATGGGTCAGTTGTTGCTTGACGGACTTGCTGATGGTGTTTGGGTAGATGCTCCGAATATCAGCCAAAAGGATGTTGAGGAGATTGAGCTGCTTATCCTTCAAGCCTCACGAGTAAGAATCTCAAGAACAGAGTATATCGCCTGCCCAAGCTGCGGTAGAACATTGTATGATATCGAGGGTACTCTTGCTCAAATAAAGGCGAGAACTTCGCACCTCAAGGGTCTAAAAATCGGTGTTATGGGGTGTATTGTCAATGGTCCGGGCGAGATGGCGGATGCAGACTATGGTTATGTAGGAGCTGCGGCAGGAAAGATTACGCTCTACAAGGGTCGCGAAGTGGTATGCAGAAATATTCCGCAAAATCAGGCCCTTGACCGACTTGTGGAACTTATTAAGCAGAACGGAGACTGGATTGAACAATGTTAATACTCCCTGCCACATATCTTCCTGATATAGAGTATGTTGCCCGACTGCTTCAGGCTGAAGGCGACTACTGTATCGATGTGGGCGAACACTTTATAAAACGCTCCGCAAGAAATCGTGCGCAGATAATGACTGCAAACGGTGTTCTTGACCTTACAGTCCCCGTTGTAAATGCCAACCGCCCAAAAACAGCTATGCGCACTATGCAGATAGACTACTCAAAGTCGTGGCAACACCAACATTGGGTGGCTATTCTCTCGGCATATCGCTCCTCGCCATACTTTGAGATGGTTGCAGAGAGGCTTGAGCCGTTTTATAAGTGCAAATACGACTCGCTTGTGGAGTACAATTTGGGTATTTTAAGAGTTCTGCTCGACTTTATTGGCTATACCTCGCCGCTGAATATATCGAATAGTTACATTGAAGCTACAGAAGAAGATGTTGATTTACGACCCAAAAAGAGGGCTACAAATATCTCTACCCCGCAATATTTTCAACTCTTCTCAGACCGTATGCCATTTGCAGAAAATCTATCGGTTTTAGACTTGATATTCAGTGAGGGTTTAGGGACTAAAGAGTATCTTTACAGTTGCCCTCTTTGATATTCACACAAAAGATATTACTTTTGTGGAGCTATTGATAACAACAAAAAACGATATACTATGGAAAGTGTAAAATGTCTTATTATCGGCAGTGGCCCTGCAGGATTTACCGCTGCTATCTATGCTGCTCGCGCATCACTCAGCCCTGTACTCTATGAGGGTATTGAGCCAGGAGGTCAGCTTACAACAACAACCGAGATTGAGAACTTCCCTGGCTACCCTGAGGGTATTACAGGAACAGCCATGATGGAGGACCTCAGAAAGCAGGCAAAGCGTTTCGGAACAGATGTCAGAACAGGTATTGTGGGTGATATTGACACCTCAAAGCGACCATTTGTAGTTACTGTAGATAATGGCGACAAAATTGAGGCTCAGACTATTATCATTGCCACAGGTGCTTCTGCAAAGTATTTGGGATTGCCCTCAGAGCAGAAATTTAAGGGTATGGGCGTGAGTGCATGTGCTACTTGCGACGGATTTTTCTACCGTAAACAGGATGTTGCCGTTGTCGGTGGTGGAGATACCGCGTGCGAGGAGGCTACATACCTTGCTTCACTCTGCCGTCAGGTGTATCTTATTGTGCGCAAGCCATTTTTGCGTGCATCAAAGGCTATGCAGGAGAGGGTCTTCAATACGCCTAATATAAAGGTGCTTTTCGAGCATAATACTGCAGAGGTTTTGGGCGACCAAGATGGTGTTACAGGTGTTCGTCTGCGCAAAAATGATGGTACAGAATATGAGATTGCACTCTCCGGCTTCTTCCTTGCTATCGGACACCATCCAAACACAGAGCTTGTTGCAGGAAAACTCGCCCTTGACGAGCAGGGTTACATTGTAACCGTTGCAGGCACATCCAAGACCTCATGTGAGGGTATTTTTGCTGCCGGTGATGTTTGCGACCCACACTATCGTCAGGCGATTGTTGCTGCAGGCTCAGGTTGTATTGCAGCTCTTGATGCAGAGAGATTTTTGCAGGCACATAAGTAATGATTAAGGTTACTGTTTTAGGTCGCGCATCGGCAAAGCCGACAGTAACAAGCCACCCTTCGGCACAGATAGTAAATGTCAATGAACAATACTATTTAGTCGATGCCGGAGAGGGTGTGCAGCAACAGATGTTTCGTTGTGGTATAAATCCGCTCAAACTTAGGGCGATTTTTATCTCTCACCTTCACGGAGACCATGTTTTCGGACTATTTCCCATGCTCTCAACCATGGGCCTTTGTGGCAGGCAAACCCCACTAAAGGTCTTTGCACCACGCCCCTTTGGGGAGATTTTGGAGTATCATCTGAAATATTTCGATAATCAGCTGCCATACACCGTTGAGTGGGTCGAGGTGGATACTACAAAACATAAAATCATCTTCGAAAACAGAACTCTTGAGGTGTGGAGTGTACCGCTCAGGCACAGAGTGCCGTGTTCCGGCTATCACTTCAAGGAGAAGAGTCCTGAACTTAATGTCGATAAGTTCAAGATTGCAAAATACTCACTCTCTATAGCCCAGATTGTGGCTGCAAAGCGTGGCGAGGATATCACACTTGAAGATGGAACGCTACTTAAAAACAGTGAACTTACATATCTGCCTTTTGAGCCGAAGAGTTATGCTTATCTCTCAGACACCTCCCGCTCAGCCATTGCAGCGCGAAGGGTTAAGGGGGTAACGCTACTATACCACGAGGCAACCTATACTGCAGACCAAAGCAAAGAGGCAAAACTGCGCGGACACTCTACTGCAGCAGATGCTGCACAAACAGCAGTTGCCGCAGGGGCTGAGAGGCTTATTATAGGACATTTCTCTTCGCGCTACAAATCGCCGGAGGTGCTTCTTGAAGAGGCTGTAAAGATATTTCCAAACACACAACTTGCAACCGAGGGGGAGAGTTATACGCTATGATTACAAAGGCTGAAATACAGAGTATCAAGGCTCTTGCCGACAAACGAGGCAGAGTAGAGCAGGGGGCTTTTATTGCCGAGGGGGAGAAACTTATCTCTGAAATTGCACTCTCCCATCTAAAGGTGCGCAAGATATATGCCACATCTCCTTTGTGGAGCAGTGCAGAGGTTATCTCTATAAAAGAGATGGAGAGAATATCTCAGCTAAAGAGTTCAAACAACTCTTTAGCTGTAGTTGAGTGTCCAAAGTACGACTTATCCCTTGCAGAGCCATCCAAAAACCTTGTGTTGGCATTGGATAGAGTGCAAAACCCTGGAAATTTAGGCACAATTATTCGACTTGCAGATTGGTTTGGTATTACGGATATTGTCTGCTCAGAGGATTGCGCAGATTGCTTTAATCCTAAGGTTGTTCAGGCCACAATGGGTGCAATAATTCGTGTTAGGGTTCACTACACAAACCTCTCTGTGTGGCTTGAGAAGGTAAAGAGCCGAGGTGCTGATATTTACGGAACTTTTCTTGATGGGCAGAATATATACAGCTGCAAAAAGGGCTCCTGCGGTGTAATAGTTATGGGAAATGAGGGACAAGGTATAAGCAAAGAGTGTGAAAAGAGTGTTACCCATCGCCTCTATATCCCTCCATATCCGACAGACAGATGTGGTTCTGAGTCGCTCAATGTTGCTATCGCCACAGCCATAACCTGTTCGGAGTTTAGAAGAGAATAATTTGAACAATGAGTAGAATACTTGAAGGACTCAATCCCGCCCAAAGAGAGGCGGTGATAAACTATGATACTCCCTCGCTAATAATTGCCGGAGCAGGTTCGGGAAAGACCCGTGTCCTTACTTCGCGCATAGCCTATATGCTTGAGCAGGGTATAAATCCCGATAATATATTAGCTCTTACTTTTACAAAAAAGGCCGCAAATGAGATGCGTGAGCGTATTGAGACTATGGTCGGCAGTGCATCGCGTAGAATACAGATGGGTACTTTCCACTCTATTTTTGCCCGAATATTGCGTGAAAATGCGGAGCATATCGGATTTACAAAAGAGTTTACAATATACGAGACAACCGACTCGCGCAACCTTATAAAGACAATTATCAAAGAGCGCGGTTTGGATGATGAGAAGTACAAGCCAAATGTAATCCACTCCCGTATCTCAACAGCAAAAAACAGCCTTATAACCCCTGGAGCATACGCAGCCAATGCAGCCCTTACTGGTGATGACCGCACAAGACAGGTGCCGGAGTTCTCCAATATATACATAGAGTATTGCCGTCGTTGCAAGCAAAACAACGCCATGGATTTTGACGATTTGCTGCTACAGACCAACATACTGCTCCGCGATTGTCAAGCTGTTTTAGCAGAGTATCAACAACGATTTCAGTATATACTTGTTGATGAGTATCAAGATACAAACTATGCACAATATCTGATTATCCGCAGACTATCCCAGCTGCACTCTAAGGTGTGTGTTGTGGGTGATGACGCACAGAGCATCTACTCTTTCAGAGGTGCAAAGATTGAGAATATACTCTCTTTCCAGAGGGATTATCCTACAGCTAAAGTCTTTAAGTTGGAGCAGAACTATCGCTCTACGCAGACTATTGTGGATGCAGCAAACTCTGTTATCGACCACAATGCCCGCCGCATGAAAAAGCGTTGTTTCTCCGAGGGCGATATTGGCGAGAAGATACGAATTTTTAAGGCCTACACAGATAGAGAGGAGGCAGAAACCGTTATCACAGATTTGCGAGACCGTGTTCGTGAGGGTGGCGACAGCTGGGCAGATGCGGCTATACTATACCGTACAAATAACCAATCTCTTGTACTTGAGGATGCGCTGCGTCGTAAAGGAATACCTTATAAGATTTACAAAGGTAACTCCTTCTATGAGCATAAGGAGATTAAGGATTTGCTTGGTTATATTCGTCTGATTATCAACCCAAAAGACAATGAAGCATTTAAGCGTGTTATAAACACTCCTGCAAGAGGTATTGGTGCAACAACGGTTGATAGAATCGAGGCTATTGCAAAGACAAAGGGCTGCTCTATGTGGGAGGCTGTTGACTCTTTGGTTTCAGAGACTGCTCAAGATAGCGTTGAGCGGGCTATTGTCAAAAAAGTATCCGATTTTGTCTCTCTTATCCACACCCTATCCCTCGAAAGAGAGGTCAAAAACATCTACGACTTTGGCATGGAGACAGCAACACGCTCAGGATTGCTAACCTTCTATCGCACACAAAACACCCCTGAGGCTACCTCGGCGATACAAAATATTGAGGAGCTGCTCAACACTATGCAGGAGTATTCTGAGCGTACAGAGTCTGAGATTCGAAATAAAGAGCGCGAGGAGTTTGACCGTCCTACTATTGAGGAGTGGTTGGGTAATGTGATGCTTATGACAGACATGGATAATGATGACCCCGAAAACAACAACAAGGTAACTCTTATGACTGTACACTCGGCAAAGGGTTTGGAGTACAACTATGTATATATTGTTGGCTGTGAGGAGAATCTGTTTCCATCATTGATGGCTATGGAGGGTGCGGATGGCATCGAGGAGGAGCGACGACTATTCTATGTAGCTCTTACAAGAGCCAAGAAACTCGCTACCCTTACCTGTGCAGATATGCGTTTTCGTTGGGGTCAGATGAATTTTTCTACACCAAGCCGATTTCTGACAGAGATTGACCCGCAATATACCGAGAGTGATTTTGATTTGCGGGCAACTCGTCGCAACAGAGAGCTTAACACCGAAAAGGAGGGAGATAGTGCTATTGAGGTGCTACGCCGCAGGTATGATGTCCGCTATCAGCAACAAAAGCAGAATAGGCCTCAACCAGAGGCTCGACCTGAGCAAAGAGTGCAAACACCAACATACAATACTGAGCGTCTGCGTCGTGTAGAGAGCGGTATCTCCAAGGCGACAACAACCGAGCCGTCTATGTACAGTGTTGGAGAGAGGGTCTCTCATCCAAAGTTTGGTGTTGGAAATATTACTGCCATAGAGCCGCTTGCAACAGACCACAAACTTGTGATAAACTTTGAGCAATTTGGGCAGAAGATTCTCTTGGCAAAACTTGCAAAACTAACAAAGCTATGACACCCCTTGTATCGGTTGTAATCACCACTTTCAACCATGCACTCTATATAGCCGAGGCTATAGAGGGTGCTATAAATCAGTGTACAAATTTCGATTTTGAGGTTGTTATAGGTGAGGATTGCAGCACCGATACTACGCTGAGTATCTGTAACCATTATCAGGCTATGTACCCTGAAAAGGTACGGGTTTTAGCCCATGCACAAAATATAGGCATGCGTAGAAACTACAGAGAGAGTATTGCCGCCTGCAAAGGTAAGTATATCGCCATTTGTGATGGGGATGACTACTTCTCAGACAAAAATAAGTTACAGATGCAGGTTGATGCCCTTGTAGCCGGTAATTTTGATATGTGTTATACCCGCTCAGAGAGAAAATCTGCCGAAAAGTCAGAGGTATATCCTACAGGCTCACTACACACAACTTTAGAGAGCATGCTTATCCTTAACACTGCCGAAAACTGTACCGTAATGGCCCGAAAAGAGGATATTGAGCAATACTACAACCAGGTTGACCCACTATCAAAAGCCTGGAAGACAGACGACCTTCCTATGTGGTTATGGTTTTCGGCACAAAAGAGAATTTGCACCATAGATAGAGTTACTGCCGTACATCGAATTTTGGATACAAGTGTAAGCCACAACACAGATTACAAAAAACGGCTGGAGTTCTGCGACTCACTATCCGATATAATGGTGTGGTTTGACACAAACTACAACTCCTCTAAGTTGCACAAATTTCTACTCAAACGAAAGCAAAACACTGCTCTGTGGACTCTATCTTATAACGGCAGTGTATCAGATTTTATCTGTAGGTGGTGGAGAGATTGCTCTATCACTCCGTCGCTTTTTGCAAACATCGCTTCGTATGGGTTATTTTTGAAGAAGATTTTATACAGGATGTGGATATGACAACAAAAGAGAGATATGGCGGTATTATAGAGTGGTTTTCACAAAATATGCCCACCGCAGAGAGTGAACTTCAATACAACAACCCTTTTCAACTACTTGTGGCTGTAATTTTATCGGCTCAGTGTACCGACAAGAGGGTCAATATGACAACCCCCGCCCTATTTGAGGCATATCCGACACCTCAAGCTCTTGCTGCAGCTACAGCTGAAGAGATTTTTCCATATATCCGCTCTATATCATACCCAAATAACAAGGCTAAAAATCTTGCAGCTATGGCTCGACAGTTATGCGAAAAGTTTAACGGTCAGGTGCCAAGCGATATAGATAGTCTAATGACTCTTTCGGGCGTTGGTAGAAAGACGGCAAATGTCGTCGGTGCTGTTATATGGGGTAAAGAGGTTATGCCCGTGGATACCCATGTCTTTAGAGTCTCGGCAAGAATAGGTCTTACAAAAGGGGCTAAAACACCTCTGCAAACAGAGCTGCAGTTAGAGAAAAATATCCCCTCACACCTACTTCCTATAGCTCACCATTGGCTTATACTGCACGGAAGATATGTCTGCACAGCAAGAAATCCTAAATGTAAAGAGTGCGGAATTAGTAGATGGTGCAAAAGCTATAAAGCAGTACAATAAGTAGTTTATTATTCTGTTTATTTGGACTATTTGGCGCACAACTATTGACAATAGCAGCCAAATAGGTTACTTTTGTGGCATAAATAGAGTTTTTATGACACTTTCTAAGCTACTGCTAAATTTTATCGATGGTTCAGATAACAACAACTTTTTTTGTCTGAACGACGAGTTTGCTGTAATCAATTCGCCATCTTTTGCCGTTTTACCAAACCATCCATACCGCAACCCTCTTGTTGTTGCACTGTATTGTAAACAAGGTGTAGGCAAAGGTCGAGTGAGCGCAAGGACTTTTGATATTTGCAGTGGCAGTTTTTTTATTGTTCTGCCAGGACAAATTACAGAACTTATAGAGCTGAGCAACGACTTTAAGGCTGTCTATATCATTATGACAGAACAGTTTACAAATAGTTTGGGCATAGGAAATACCTTTAATCTCAAAAATATTATCGCCCAAACTCCGCTTGTAAATCTTGAAGATAGAGCCAGACAGGCCCTCGAAGGATACCTTGCAATGTGTAGAAACCTTATAAGCGTAGAGAAAAACCCTCACCGCGCAGAGATTCTACAACTTATCACACGCGCATTTTTCCTCGGATTGGGATACTTTATGCACCAAACCGACAATAATACCCAAACACGGCAAGATGAGATTACAACCGAGTTTTTATCCCTTGTCGAAAAACACTATAAAGAGCATCGAAACCTCGAATTTTATGCATCATGCCTCGGCTTAACCCCAAAACATATCTCTAAAGTTGTCAAACAATCAAGCGGCAAAAGCGCAACCGAGTGGATTGAAAAATATGTAACCCTCGACGCAATTACACAACTAACCTCAACCTCCCGAACAATCAAAGAGATAGCCTTTGACCTCAACTTCCCCTCTCAATCATTTTTCGGCAAATACTTCAGCCGCATTATGGGTACCTCCCCCGCAGCCTATAGAGCAATGAAGAGAGAATAATTGCTGTGTGCTATGTAAATATGCCATCCTAAGAACTGCCCGCTTTTTCGAGAAAAAGCAGGGCGTGCAAAAAGCTTTCAGAGAAACTGCGTTTCTCTTGTGCTGATGCGGATTTAGGATAGCCTAAAGGCTATTACGCTAAAAAATAGAGTCCTTTTCACTTTCAAACAAGTTTGAGTGAAGGACTCTATTTTCTACCGTACCACCTACGGTGGCGTTCCCTAAATCCGAGTACAGAAAAACTCTGTTTATTCTGTA
>JAFWBN010000081.1 GCA_017507075.1 Alistipes sp.
CGCAAACAAATTTGTTGTGAAAACAGCACAACTACTTCCGCTAACAAAAAGTGCCGACAATGAGCAGTACGCTTAGTACAGCCCATCGTCGGCATTTTTGCCGAGCGTTGTATTTGCACTATTTTGACAACAAATTGGTGCTTCGATTTGGCGGAGGTTAAGCGCAAATTTAGTAAGGAGGTTAGGGATTCTAAGGAGATTAAGGAGGTTAGGGAGCGCAACAACTTCGTCTGTACTCGGATTTAGGAAAACCATCGAAGATGGTACGAGAGAAAAGAGAGATTGCTTGCCAAGTTTACTTGAGCAAAAGCAAATCTCTCTTTTTTATCGTAATAGCCGTAAGGCTATCCTAAATCCGCATCAGCACAAGAGAAACGCAGTTTCTCCGAAAGCTTTTTGCACGCCCTGCTTTTTCTCGAAAAAGCGGGCAGTTCTTAGGCTCTACTCGAAAAATCGGGCAGTTGTCGTTTTTCTAAAATTCCAATTCGACTTTGAAGTGGGCGGCTCCGCTGGCGTTGGCTGCGGTGATACCGATTTGAGAGTCTTCGAAGATGATTGTCTCTTCAGCTGTTGCGCCGAACATCTCCATTGCCTTTATAAAGCAGTCTGGGGCTGGTTTTGAGACTTTTACATCATCAGATGAGAGCAGTCCGTCGATGTCGTTTTCTATACCCAGGTAGCGCATTACATTTGTTATATTTTCTATATGCCCTGTTGATACGATAACAGCCTTACCTCCTTGTCGTCTAAAGTCTTGGACAAAATCCCAGAGGGGTTTATTGAGTGTAACCATATCAAAGTGGGTAGGGTATATTTCGACCTTTCGGCGGCGGATTCTATCCATCTGTACGGGGTCGGTAATACCTATGTCGGAGAGAAATTCCGGACATCGTAGTCCGAAATATTTTTGTCGATACTCCTCCATAGATATTGTTATGCCCTCTTCGGCAAGGGCTTCGATATATGATGTAGCATTTGCCCGTCCTGTATTTGCTACTGTGCCGTCAAAATCCAAAAGTAGAAGTTTTATCTGCATAATCAGATTTTTTAGTCAAATGATTGCATGCCTGATTGAGCGATTCTGAGAATCTTCTGATACTCCTCTGGGGTAAGTTCCATAAAGAAGTAGTGTACAGGGTCAACTCTCACGCCTTCATACCTCACCTCATAGTGCAGATGCGGGGAGAGTGAGAGTCCTGAGTTGCCGGATAGTGCGATAATATCACCTCGGCGCACATTTTGCCCCTTTTTTACTTTGGCTTTTTGTAGGTGGCTGTAGGATGTTGTATATCCGTTACCGTGGTCTATAACGACTGTTATGCCCGATGTTGAGGTGCGTCCTAAGACATCTTTAACCTTGCCATCAGCTGTGGCAAAGATACTCTCTCCCTCAGGTATTGTATAGTCTATACCCTGGTGAGATTGGAGAGTGCGGTAAAATGGATGCATCAGCATACCATATCCTGCTGTTAGTCGTGTAAGACGGTGATTTATAACAGGTTGTATAGATGGTATATTATTGCTCTCACTTCCTAAAATTGTAAGTTTTTCTTGTAATTCAGAGTAGCTTGAGTCGAGTTTGCTGAGTTTTGTCTCTAAATCCTGCACGGAGTTGCTGAGGGTTTTCAGCATCTCGGATTGAGATTGGTCAAGCAGAGATTCGTGGAGTTGCAGTCTCTGTTGTTCGTAGTCTGAGTTAAAGTCGTATGGAGTTGATTCAAAGAGTATGGAGAAGATATTTCTGTCTCGCTCCATAATATTGTCAACTACCATGCTCAGTGAGTCATATCTCATGCTCAGCACCTCATATTCAGCTCTCATACGGTCTGTAGAGTGCCTTAATTCGTACTCTGCAGGGGTGTCGAAGAGCCAAGAGAAGATGGCAAAATATACCACTGCAGCACCTATCCAGGTGAGCAGGGTGGTTATAAATTTGGATATTTTACGCCTCTTCATTATTCAGTCTCCAAGTCAGTGTTATGTTTCATGTTCTCCATAAGTTGCCTATACTCGTCAGAGGACATATTACGATTGAAATAGTTTACAGGATTTACATTTCTGCCCATATATATCACCTCATAATGCAGATGTGGACCTGTTGAGCCGCCTGTTGAGCCTACTTCTCCAATAATCTGCCCACGAACAACTCTCTCGCCTGATTTGACAAGAATTTTATTCAGATGGGCATATCTTGTCTTGTATCCAAACTCATGGTTGAGTAGTACCTGCTTACCATAACCTTTGCGTCGCAATCCGTTGTCAGTCAGCTCTACAATGGCATCGCCCGTTGCATATACAGGAACGCCGCGCTTGCAGGAGAGGTCAACGCCTTTGTGCATCTTGCGGGTCTTGTATATCGGATGTTTTGCTCTGACACCAAAGGAGTAAAACCACTCAAGTTTTGTGCGGTCTATAGGCCAGATGGCAGGTATTGCCTGAGCCATGCGCTCCTTGTTCTTTGCTAAAATCTGTAGTTGGTCAAGCGAGAGTGTAGCAGCGTATGTTTTTCGAGCAAGCTCGTCCATATCTTTCCATGAGCTAACCATTAGCGACGAGTATGTGTCGCCTTTCAGTGCTGCATACTTGCTCTCAGGATATGGGTTGTAAATGCCGTCAATGGCAAGGGTGTCAGCTGAAAATAGCGCACGATAGACATACTTATCTCTGTGGTTAATCTCGTCAATTCTACTCTCAAGGGTGCTGATTCGGTCCTTAAGGATGTTGTACTTCAGAACAAGTTCTCTGTTTTCAGAGTCTATAGAGTATAATTTTGGAGTGTATAGGAAGTACGAAATTATAAAATTCAGTATCGAAATGATGATAAATCCGAGCAATAATTTGCGCAGAAGAGGGTATTCGCCAATGCGAACTTTTCTCTCAATATTTGTCTCTTCTGCACTCATATTTGCAATGTTGTTAAAATTCTTATAAATATAGGTGCAAAATTAGTGTAAATTTTGTACTTTTGCAACCTGAAAGTTTTACTTGTAACGATTTAGACAATAAATTTATTATAGACATAATGGAATCAAACAAAATTCGTCAAGCGTTTTTGGACTTTTTTGCTGGTAAACAGCATGAAATTGTCCCCTCTGCACCTATGGTTGTTAAGAATGACCCGACATTGATGTTTACCAATGCGGGTATGAACCAATTTAAGGATATCTTCTTGGGCAATGCACCGCGCCGTACACCTCGTGCTGCCGATTCGCAGAAGTGTCTGCGTGTTTCGGGTAAGCATAACGACCTTGAGGAGGTAGGACACGATACCTACCACCACACAATGTTTGAGATGCTCGGCAACTGGTCTTTTGGTGATTATTTCAAGAAAGAGGCTATCGCTTGGGCGTGGGAGTTGCTTACCGAGGTTTATGGTCTTGATAAGTCTCGTATGTATGCAACAGTTTTTGAGGGCTCTGAGTCTGATGGCGTTCCTTTTGACGAGGAGGCTTACGGCTATTGGAAACAGTACCTTCCTGAGGACCATATTATTCGTGGTAATAAGCACGATAACTTCTGGGAGATGGGTGAGACAGGTCCTTGTGGTCCTTGTAGCGAGATTCACTTCGACCTTCGCGACGAGGCCGAGATTGCAAAGATTTCAGGTCGAGATATGGTAAATACAGGCCATCCTCAAGTTATTGAGATTTGGAATCTTGTCTTTATGCAGTTCAACCGTAAGGCAAATGGCTCTCTTGAGAGCCTTCCGGCAAAGCATGTAGATACAGGTATGGGCTTTGAGCGTCTCTGTATGATTATGCAGGGCAAGAAGTCTAACTACGATACAGATGTCTTCCAGCCTACAATTGCTGTAATCTCAGAGATGTCTGGCAAGAAGTATGGTCAGGATGAGAGCGTAGATGTTGCTATGCGAGTTATTGCAGACCACCTCAGAGCAATCTCTTTCTCTATTGCAGATGGTCAGCTACCGTCAAATGTTAAGGCGGGTTATGTTATTCGTCGAATTTTGCGTCGTGCAGTCCGCTATGGCTATACATACCTTGGCTTTAATACTCCATTTATCTGCCGCCTTGTTGCAACACTTGTAGAGCAGATGGGAGGTCAGTATCCTGAGCTTAAGGCACAGCAGACTCTTATAGAGAAGGTTATTGAGGAGGAGGAGGCATCGTTCCTTAGAACACTTGCTACAGGTATAAATCTGCTTGAGGGTGTTATTTCAAACCTTAAGGGTGGTAAGATTTCGGGTAAAGATGCATTTGTACTGTACGATACTTACGGATTCCCTATCGACCTTACCGAGCTTATCGCAAAGGAGAGGGGTGTAGAGGTTGACCTTGTAGAGTTTGAGGAGCAACTTAAGGCTCAAAAAGAGCGTTCACGCAACGCTGCAGCACAAGATGTTGACGATTGGCAGGAACTTTTGGATATCAAGCAGAGTGAGTTTGTGGGCTATGATACACTTGAGTGTGATGTAAAGATTGCTCGTGTTCGTCGTGTGCAGTCAAAAAATAAGGTTAGCTACCAGATGGTATTCGATACAACACCTTTCTATGGTAATTCAGGTGGTCAGGTAGGTGATACAGGTTACATCGAGAGTGCTAACGAGAAGATTGATGTTGTGGCAACCGAGAAAGAGAACGGTCTTACAATCCATATTGTAAACACCCTTCCGGAGAACCTTACAGCCACTTTTAGAGCGGTTGTAAATCCTGAGAAGCGTCAGTGTGCCGCAAATAACCATACTGCAACACACCTCCTTCATGCCGCATTGCGTCGCGTTTTGGGCGAGCATGTAGAGCAGAAGGGCTCAATGGTATCTCCTGAGTCTCTGCGTTTCGACTTTTCTCACTTCCAGAAAGTTACGCCAGAGCAGCTTCGTGAGGTGGAGCGTTTGGTAAACCGTGCAGTTCGCGCTAATGACCCGCTTGTTGAGAATCGTGAGGCTACACAGCAGGAGGCTAAGGCTGCAGGTGCAATGATGCTCTTTGGCGAGAAATATGGCGATAAGGTGCGTATGGTACGCTTTGGCGACTCTGTAGAGCTTTGTGGTGGAACACATACTTCGGCTACAGGTAATATCGGACTTGTAAAGATTGTCTCTGAGAGTGCAATCTCTGCAGGTGTTCGTCGTATCGAGGCTGTTACGGGCGAAAATGCAGAGAAGTTGCTCTATGCCGCTGAGGATGCTATCCATGCTGTAGCACAAACAGTAGGTAATCCTAAGGTTGTGGATGCTGTTCGTCGCGTGGTTGAGAGCAATGAGGCTCTAAGCAAGGAGATTGAGGCTATGCGTAAGGAGCAGGTGGCTGCTTTGGCAGAGAAGATTTTGGCAAATACCCCTCAAACTGATGGCGTAACAATTATCGCTCGTCAATTGCTCCAAACAACCGAGTTCTTGAAAGATTTGGCTTACAATTTGCGCGCTCAGAGGTCAGACTTGGTATTTGTTGTTGGTTCAAATGCTGGAGGCAAGGCTACTCTTATGATTACTCTTGGCGATGATGTCGTTGCCCGTGGTGTTGATGCGGGAGCCGTTGTTCGTGAGGCTGCTAAACTTATAAATGGCGGCGGTGGCGGTCAGAAGTTCTTTGCTACAGCAGGAGGTAAAAATCCTGATGGACTTCAGGCAGCAATAGATAAGGCTGTTGAGATTATTAAGGAGAAATTGTAAAATTAAACAGATATGGCAAACAAAGTATTACTTATGATTCTCGACGGATGGGGAATCGGAAATCACACAAAGTCGGATGCTATCTATTCGACAAATCCACAGTTTATCAATGCTCTGACTGAGGCTTACCCTCACGCACAGCTTCGCACAGATGGCGAAAATGTGGGTCTTCCAGAGGGTCAGATGGGAAACTCTGAGGTTGGACACCTCAATATTGGTGCTGGTCGTGTTGTTTATCAGGATTTGGTTAAGATTAACCGTGCTTGCCGTGATAACTCAATTCTTGACAATCCTGAGGTTGTTGCAGCCTTTGAGTATGCAAAGACAAATGGTGTAAATGTTCACTTTATGGGTCTTACATCTGATGGCGGTGTTCACTCTTCACTCGACCACCTCTTTAAGCTCTGTGATATTAGTAAGCATTACGGTATCGAAAATACCTATGTTCACTGTTTTATGGATGGCCGTGATACAGACCCTAAGAGCGGTAAAGGCTTTATTGAGGCTCTTGAAAACCACCTTAAGGGCTCTGCAGGAACTATCGCATCTATTATTGGTCGCTATTATGCAATGGACCGCGATAAGCGTTGGGAGAGAGTAAAGGTCGCTTATGACCAGCTCGTTGACGGCGTGGGCGAGAAGGCAACAGATATGGTTGCAGCTATGCAGAAGTCTTATGATGAGGGTGTTACTGACGAGTTTGTAAAACCAATTGTTCGTGTTGATGCTGCCGGTAATCCTGTAGGTACTATCAAGCCTAACGATATGGTTATCTTCTTTAACTACCGCAATGACCGCGCTCGTGAGATTACCGTTGCACTTACTCAGCAAGATATGCCTGAGCAGGGTATGCATACAATGCCACTCTACTACTGCTGCATGACCCCTTATGACGCATCATTTACAGGTCTGCATATCCTCTTTGATAAGGAAAATGTAAATAACACTATCGGTGAGGTTGTCTCAAATTTGGGTCTGTCTCAGCTCCGTATTGCCGAAACTGAGAAGTATGCCCATGTAACCTTCTTCCTTAATGGAGGTCGTGAGGCTGAGTTCGCAGGCGAGAGCCGCATCCTTGTAGCCTCTCCAAAGGTTGCAACATACGATTTGTAGCCGGAGATGAGCGCATACGAGGTTGCCGATAAACTTGTTGTAGCACTTGGTGAGCAGAAGTATGACTTTATCTGCCTTAACTTCGCAAATGGCGATATGGTAGGTCATACAGGTATCTATGAGGCTATCGAGAAGGCTGTAAAAGCCGTTGATAGCTGCGTGGAGAAGGTTATCACAGCCGCTAAAGCTAATGGCTATGAGGTTGTTATGATTGCCGACCACGGTAACGCAGATAACGCAATCAACCCAGACGGAACACCAAATACAGCACACTCTCTCAACCCTGTGCCTGTAGTTGTTGTCTCAGACCGCGTTGCAAAGGTTGAAAACGGTATCCTTGCCGATGTAGCACCAACAGTCCTTACCCTTATGGGCGTCGAGCAGCCAAAGGAGATGACAGGACATTCGTTGGTTACACTGACATAACAAATTTTGTCGTGAATTTGTCGTGATAGCGGCACATTTCCTGCCGCTACCCTTCACTCCAACAAAGGGCAGTACGAAGAGTACAGCCCTTCGTTGTTTCTCAGGGCGAGCGTTGTAAATGCACCACTCTGACGACAAATAGGTGCTTTAATTTGGCGGAGGTTAAGCGCAAATTTAGTAAGGAGGTTAGGGATTCTAAGGAGATTAAGGAGGTTAGGGAGCGCAACAACTTCGTCTGTACTCGGATTTAGGAAAACCATCGCAGATGGTACGAGAGAAAAGAGAGATTGCTTGCCAAGTTTACTTGAGCAAAAGCAAATCTCTCTTTTTTATCGTAATAGCCGCAAGGCTATCCTAAATCCGCATCAGCACAAGAGAAACGCAGTTTCTCCGAAAGTTTTTGGTGCCGCTTTTTTCAAAAAGCGGCGGTACTTAGGCGGTATGATTTACAATTCGTCGCTATATACGGCAGCGGGTAGGTCGTGTTGGTTATATCGAGAGGCCATAGACATACCGTATGCGCCGGCAGATTTTATTGTCAGCAAATCTCCGCGTTTGGTTATAGGCAGAGACACATTTTCGTCGAAGACATCTGTTGATTCGCAGGCAGTACCTACAATAGTATATTTAAGTCTCTGTTCTGCTTCAGATGTGATATTTTCGATGTTGTGATAAGAGCCGTATAGTGCTGGGCGGATAAGCTCTGTCATACTTCCGTCAACAATTACAAGCCTACGACCTGTTGCTGTGGTTTTGTTGTAGAGTACCTTTGTTATCAGCTCTCCGCACTGACCTACAATGGAGCGACCAAACTCAAAGTGTACCTGGCGATTACCCACCTTAAGGTGTTGTTTGATAATGGCAAATACGGATGCGAAATTTGGAATAGGCTCATTTTCAGGCATGTCGTAGTTGATACCAAGTCCGCCGCCTACATCTACAAACTCAATCTCAAAGCCAAGTTTTGTCAGATTTTCGACTATAACATTGACCTTGTTGCACATATTCTCAAAAACATGTAACTCTCGAATCTGTGAGCCGATGTGTATGTGCATACCTATAACATCCACATTTTTTAGAGATTTTATGGCATCCACGCTTGAGAGAATCTCCTCGTATGATATTCCGAATTTACTATCAGCCTGACCTGTATCGATGCAGTGGTTTGTTTTTGGGTCAATATCCGGATTTACTCTTAGAGCAATGCTTACCACCTTGCCGGCCTCTGCAGCTAATTGGTCAACCAGATATAACTCTTCAATAGACTCGCAGTTTATGGCTAAAATCTTCTGCTCTATGGCATAACGAATCTCCTTATCCCTCTTTCCCACACCGGCATATACAATAGATTTTGGGTCAAATCCCGCCTCTATGGCACAGCGCACCTCATTTCCGCTTGCACAATCAATTCCTACGCCATATTTGCGAATAATCTGCAATAATTTTGCATCATAATTAGCTTTTATAGCATAGTGAATCTTGTATCCATATTTGGACGCTATAGACATCAAACTCTCAAGAGTCTGGTCCAATAGACCTATGTCATATAGATAAAAAGGAGTCTCAAATTTTGCCAACTTATCGGCAACCTGTCTGCTTAACATAACTAACGCTTGTTTTTATGATTGGCAAAGATAGTGAAAATTTATTAACTTTAATAATTTGTCGTGATAGCGGCGCATTTGCGCTTATAAGTGCATACCTGCTTCCGCTAACAAATTTGTCGTGATAGCACGGCATCTACGGTACATCCCTCAAATCCCTGAATAGGAAATACGCTAAAGTATGTCCTATCCAGGGATTTTTCACGATATACCGTACCTGCCGC
>JAFWBN010000082.1 GCA_017507075.1 Alistipes sp.
ATTTAATCTTGAAGCAGAATTTGAAGTTGAGCAAGGCTGTGAGTTGATATTAAATCCAACACATAACTGATAAACGATATTCTATAAATATAGGTATGCCGGGGATTTTTTATTCTCGGCATATTTTTTTTGCAAAAAAGTGAAAAAATATTTGGAAATCTCGCTTTTTGTGTCGTATCTTTGTGATATCAAAATGATATTATTATAAACCCTTAAAACATTACAGTTATGGCTAATGAAAATTACACCTATTCTGGCTGGAAGATGAACGGTTTTCTGGCACTTTTAATCAATCTCTCTTTGGTTGGTCTTGCAGTATGGCTCTTTGTTGAGTTGGTTAACAGAGAAGAGTTTAACGGACTGCTTTTTGCGGGCGTTTGGGTAGCAGTTATTGCTGCAATAATTATGGCATGCGGATACAAGATGCTTGAGCCAAACGAGGCCAGAGTATTGCTCTTCTTCGGCAACTACCGCGGCACTTTCTATCAGACAGGCTTTTGGTGGATAAATCCATTTATGAGTTCAAAGAAACTCTCTCTTCGCGCTCGAAACCTCAATGTTGACCCTATAAAGGTTAATGACAAGGCGGGTAACCCTATTCTTATCGGTCTTGTGCTTGTTTGGAAGATTAAGGGCGAAGGTGCATACAAGGCTGTTTTTGAGATTGATGCGCCAAGTGAGGTTGGAACTGTAACAACATCCACAACCCGTATGAATATTCTCGAGAACTTTGTTGCAGTGCAGTCAGACTCTGCTTTGCGTCAGGTTGCAGGTCTTTATGCATACGACGAGAACTCAAATGCTGAGGGAGAGATTACTCTTCGTTCAGGTGGCGACGAGATTAACGACAGACTTACAGACGAGCTTAACGAGCGACTTGCTATGGCAGGTATTGAGGTTATGGAGGCTCGCTTAAACTATCTTGCATACGCTCCCGAGATTGCTGCAGCAATGCTCCGTCGCCAGCAGGCTGATGCTATAATTTCTGCTCGCGAAAAGATTGTTGAGGGTGCTGTATCTATGGTAAAGATTGCTCTTGAGCGTCTCTCTACAGAGGATGTTGTAGAGCTTGACGAGGAGAGAAAAGCCGCAATGGTAAGCAATCTGCTTGTTGTCCTCTGTGCAGACGAGGCAGCGCAGCCTGTTGTAAATACCGGAACTCTGCATAACTAATTACAACTTTATGGCAGCAAAGGAGAATAATACTCGCAGTTTTGTACTACGCATTGAAGCCGAAATGATGGATGCCATCGAGAAGTGGGCAGAGGATGAATTTCGTAGTACCAACGGACAGCTGCAGTGGATAATTGCCGAGGCTTTGCGCAAAGCAGGGCGCAGGCCTCGTGCAACAAAGCAACGCAAATCTAACACCGAGGAGCTATGAAAAACAGATATAGCATTGGGAAATTCTCAGTGGGCAAAGGTGGTGCAAGAACAAAAGATGATACCAAATTTACCTTAAGTGAAAAACTCGCCCTAATCTGTGCTACATTGGTATTTATAGCATATTTCGTAAAACAAGAGGTAATTAGCGATTTTTGTATTGTTGCAGCTATCGCACTATACTTTATAGCCGTAGCTCTCAACTTCAGAAGTATGCCTTCACTTACCAAATGGCGTGAGTGTTCATTTGTTACAGGCGCGGCGGCTATTGCTTGGACAGCTGTACCGCTATTGCAATACTTTGTAAAGGAGAATCAGAGCCTTACAATGATTTATATCGCCATCTCCTCAATAGTTATGTGGATTGTTTTTGCAATGTGTCTGCAAAAGTGGATTAAAGCAAGTCAAGCACACCTTGAGGAGCAAAAACCAAGAGGAAAAGTTCATTTTTTCGGTTGGGGTAGTAAGGGTCGCAGGCTCTTTGTTCCAGATGTAGAGGATGGCAGATTGCAGTGGGCTGACCTAACCCTCTGTCTCGCCTTTGCCATACTCACAGGAGCAGATAAAATCTCTTTTATACCGGACTTCCCATACAAAATGGAGGTAATATCTGCCTGTGCAATAACATTGGTTGTAGTGAGCTATATTAGCTACTATCGCAGACTATGTCCTGCATCCCGTTGGGGTCGCTCAAGTTGGGCTATCGGAATGACCGCAACTGCGTTGACTGTAGTACCGATGATACTCTACTTTACAGGTATAAACAACAATTGGGAGAAGATGTGGCATCTTAGCGCATGGTCTTCTGTACTCTGGGTTGCCTTTATCTTCTGTCGCTACAACCTATATCGTGTCAGAAAGCGCGCTAAAGCAGAGATTGCAATGATTGAGTGGCGTTCAAAACACAAAAAAACTGCGCCTAAATAGAGACCTTAGAGACGCGCGCCCAAATTAAAGTTCCCCTTCCGCTAAATCAAGGTCAGATGCACAATAACATTTAATGACAATAAATGACAGCGGGCTAAAGCCCTTAATATTGCGCGCACAGCGCACTATTGTATGTCATTGAGGGC
>JAFWBN010000083.1 GCA_017507075.1 Alistipes sp.
AGCTCTATATGGAGCTTTTGACAGGATGGGCATTTTAATCGCCGCAAGTAATAGCAGCGCCTGACAAAAAAAATCCCGACTTTTTAGGTCGGGATTCATTATAGTCGGGATTCATTATAATTAAATTGTGGCTTATTTGTAAGTAACTGTTATAGACTTAACATAAGCGCGTGTTGATGAGGTAGTACCTGTAGTAGTAAACTTTACAGAAGTAGCCTCGCCGGTCCAAGTACGAACTGCCTTCTCCTCAGACAAAGAGCCTGAGTCAGCACCGATATACCACATACTGTTAGTAAATGTGAACTCAACGCTGGTAATAGTCTTACCAGTTTTTGCAGTTACATCAAGCGTTGCACCATTTTGGTACATACGAACAGATTGAGATGACGTGTAATACTGAGTAGCTGTACCTGCGGTACCTTGCTTGAAAATAATAGTTATATTCTCATCTACCGAAATTTCTATATTGTCAACCTTTGTGTTGGCATCATATTTAGTAGAGAAATCTATTGTAGCAGTCGCTGTTCCTGGCTCTGGAGCGCCCTCTTGAGAGATTGTAACAACCTTATCAGCTGCGCCCTCGTATGAGAGAGTGATAGTAGCCTCGCGAGCCTCTTCGCTCTCGTTTGCTGTAATGGTAAGAGTAATATTTGCATTGTCAACTGCAACAGCAGTTACCCAATCAACGTCCTCTGTTACAGTGAGTTCCTTGTCATCAACAGGGTTAGAAACAGTGTAAGGGATCTCGATTGTTGTAACATCTGCAGCAACAGCCTCAGGATTCTCAGCGTTAATAACCGGAGTCTTTGGAGGTACTACACCACCATTTGACTTGTAGTAGATAGCAACATCCTGCTGACCTGATGCGTAGCAAGCGAACAAACTGCTAGAGTCATTATAACGCAAAATTTTCTTGGCAAAAGAACCATGTGTAGTCATTGTAGCGATGCCATCTGCAATCGATACATCCCATGTAGAATTATCGCTAAGAGTTGCTTCTGTCTTAAGTCTATTCTCATTTTCATGTCCTCCGTAGATATATCCAGGGTTGGTGTCGCCAATAGCTCTAAAGGCATAGGTGTTTGCTGCATTACCAACCTCTACCTCAAAAATTGCAACCTCGCTACTTGGGTCAACAATATCGTTGCCATCTTTGGTTACAGATGTAGCTGCTCTGTTGTTTGACTTCTGATTTGTGCTAATTGCATAATCTGCATTTGCTGCAGCGATAATAACATGGTCGCCAATAGCAAGGTTTCCAACATCAGTCAAAAGCTCATACTTTACAGACTCTTCAAACTCTACACCGCTCATGTTAACAGTAAAGCCCGCAACCTTTCCGGCTTCAAATGCCTTGCCTGCAGGGAGATTTACAGTCTTTGTAAGAGGACCTTTGTCAGTGTTGATTGTAAATGTAAGTTTTGAAAGACCTTCAACAGGAGCAAGTGCTACCCAGATGTTCTCAGAAGAGGTAGTGTTTATTGTAATAAGCTTTGATGCGTCGTTGCTCTCATTTATAGTGTTTGTCTCAACATAGAAATAGTAGCGATATGCAATATTCTTATCTCCCTCAATTGTGATATTATTGATAGTAGCACCATCAAGGTTGAGGTTTAAGAAAGAGAACTTAGCATAAGCTACAAGGTGCTTAAATGAGATATTTACATCCTCTGTCAAAGATGCCAAATTCTCGGCCTTGCCATAAAGAATCTGAGCCTTAGGGTCGCAAGATGTCTCAGTAAGAGGAGTCTGAGTTGTTGGAATCTCAACAGTCCATGATTTGTAGCTTGCGTTGATTCCAGAAATAGCAGCACTGCTTGGGCAGATTGCATAGAGTGTATAAGGAGCCTCTGCTGTAGTCTCAAACTCTGCCTCGAAAGATGCAGAAGTCTTATCAGCAGATGCAACAACAGGATCAGAATTATTACCAGAAGTAAGACCAAGAGCTAACTTGATAGTCTCGCCACCCTCCCACAATGTAGGGTACTCTTCGTTTTCTAAGTCATAATCGCCGAAAGTGGTACGGGTCATATTCTCAGCAAGAGCGTTGAATTTTACAGTGATAGTCTGAGGGGTTGTAATCTCCTCGTTGATATCAGCGGTAGAACAAGCTGTAAATGCCATTGCTGCTGCAGCAATGCACATAATTGATTTGAAGATGTTTTTCATAGTCTCTCCTCCCAATTATTCAAGTGTTCCCCAATCATCATAACCAGCACCGTCAACATCAACGGTAATTGGTGTAACAGATCCCTGGAATCCGTTCTCTACCTGAGCTGAGTAAAGCTCAATTTCAGGAGCTGAGTATCTCCCCCCCCCGAAAGTAAAATTGTTTTTCTTCATACAATAATAGTTTAAGATGTTAATATGTTTATAATTAGTTTGTTGCTGTAGTTCCCCAATAATTCGACAAAGTTACACACTCTTTTACTATAAAGCAAGACAAATAGCAATAAAAATAAATTTTCTTAGAAAATATTTTCAGTTTCGGCATAAAAATATTAAATTCGTGCAATGATTTATCTATATTTGTTATGAAGAGGCTTAATTTTATTGTGTTATGTCTGTTTTCGGGCATAATGATTTATTCGGCTCAGGCTGAGAATCGTGCCGAGTGGCGTTTATCAAAAAACAGGGAGAAAAAGTCCGTTTCGGCATATCTTGAGACGGGTTTTTATAATGCCGCGGTAGGTATAAAGTCTGCCACCCTATCTTTTAACCACAAGGGCAAGG
>JAFWBN010000084.1 GCA_017507075.1 Alistipes sp.
ATCCTCGCCATCTTTGCCATCGGTGCTGATTGCCTTGACCTTTTCGCCACTATCATTAAGCAGCCACTCGCCGTTAAGAGTCCAATAATAAACCCCGTCTGTATCTTGTTTTACGCCCACAACAGGTGTTGAACCGCTTGCACCATCGCTGCCATCTGAGCCGTCTGAGCCATCAAGACCATTGCTGCCATCCTTGCCGTGGTAGATTGTAATCGAGCCACTCTTTGAGAAAGAGATTGTATAGCCAATTTCCACGCCATTTTGGGTGATTGGAGCAACGCCCGTAACATAGTCATTGTTTTGCAGAGCCGTTACGATAGTTTGCAGAGAAGAGATATTTGTATTCATCTGTTTGCACTGCTCTTCAAGGGCTGTAACGCGGTCTTTGAGTTCGACGATATTACGCTCAAGAACACTTGTATCGAAGATTTTGCTACAGCTAACGACAAGCACCACAACTGCTAATAGTGCTAAAGGTAGTTTTTTCATAAAGCGGACTATTTTTAACAAAGTTAGTAAAAATTTCTCATTTTACAAATTTTGATTTCATGATTGCTTGCTGTAACTTTGCGCTATGAAGAGTGTTATAGAGATATTTTCAGAGTTAGGAACAAGGCTCAAAACAATTCCTGATTGTGTTATAGAACGCGCCATAGAGCAAAATAGTTGGTTTTCACATATTCCAACAGCCATTGACGCTTTATGTAGTGAGTTTCTTGATAAAGAGAAGATTACAAAATGGCTCTCCAAATACACCATCCGAGAGCATGAGCCAAAGAGGGTGGCAATAATCATGGCAGGCAATATTCCTGCCGTAGGTTTTTTTGATTTGATGTGCGTAATTGCAAGTGGCAATATTCCTGTTGTCAAATACTCTTCAAAAGACCGCGTACTAATGGAGTATATCGTAAATACTCTGCAGAAGATAGAGCCACAACTATCCATTGAGCAGATGAGTAACTTCCCTATTGATGCCGTCATTGCCACAGGCAGCGACGCTGCAGCACTGCATTTTAAGGCCGCTTTCGGGGATATTCCTGCACTAATTCGTGCCTCCAGACACTCTATTGCCGTACTTACGGGAACTGAAAGCGAAAAAGAGTTTACCGAGTTATCCAAAGATGTATTTACACATTGCTCTTTGGGCTGCAGGAGTGTTTCCCTAATATTTGCTCCTGCAGATTTTGAGGTTAAGCTAACCCTTCCAAATATGCCTCAATGTTATAAAAACAACTATATCGCCACTTCTGCTCTTATGACAATGACAGGTAAAAAATTTACCGACATCGGAGGTGCTTTATTGGTTGAGAGTTCTGCAGAATTTCCTCGCAACCTAAGTTGTATAAATATCTGCCGATATAATGACATAAACCAGGTCAAAGAGTGGATTAACACACATAGAGATACTCTGCAATGTGTCGTTTCGGCTGAAAAATCACTACCTCTAAGAGTCGATTTTGGCAAAGCTCAATATCCTGAGCTAACTGATTATGCAGATGATGTTGATATTATGAATTTTTTATTAACTTTGTAGCATAAATAAACATATAGAAGTATGAAAAAGCTGTTTACACTTATCATCGCTGCTCTTGCAGTAAACATTGCCACCGCACAACCTCCAATGGGCCCACCTCCAGGCATGGGCAGAGGCGACAACGGAGGAGCAAAAAAGAGTCCCGTTGAGAGAATCTCAGGCCTTGTTGAAGAGCTAAAACTCTCGCCAAAGCAGGCCGAGAAATTCGCCCCTGTATATCTTGCATATCAGAACGAAATTCGCAAAATTCGCAAAGACCTTAAAACCCTTATGGATAGCTATAACGGCAAAGAGATTGACGAAAAGACCGCTTTCCGTATGGTAATGGACCAACTCAACGCAGATGCCGATATTATAGCCTGCAAAAAGGAGTATATGCGCGTATTCAAAGCACACCTCACCCCTGAGCAGATGTCTAAAATCTTCCTTGTCGAGAAGAAAGCTATGCGACCTAATCGCCCAGCTGGAGCACCAAAAGGTAGGCAGCACGACAAACCTGCACCTCGCGAGTAGAAGATTTTTTGGATTTTAAGGAACGGAAAAAAGCTCGATAACATTTATCAATACTCTTCGCGCGCTGACCTTAGCGTCTCTAAGGTCTTTAGGGACTATAGTGCGCCTAAATCAAAGCACCAATTTGTTGTCAAAAGGTAGTAGTTGCCACGCTCGGTAAAAAATACAGCGATGGGCTGTACTCTTTGTACTGCTCATTGCTGTAGTTTTTATTAGCGGAAGCAAATGCTGCCTTTTCACAACAAATTCACGGCAAATTCACGGCAAATAATTATATATCGTGCGACAAAGGAGGTGGCACAACCCCACCAAACTCATAGTCGCCCCAGGTATCAGCGATGGAGGATATTGTATCTTGCAACTCCTCAACATTGTTAAGGGTTACAAGTTTCATACGGGTATCCTTAAAGTTTGGCAGGCCTTTGAAATAGTTAGATAGGTGGCGGCGCATTTCAAGCACACCGACTCTCTCTCCCTTAATTTCGACAGATTTTGCGAGGTGTTTTTTTGCTATATCTACCCTCTCTACAACAGACGGCTGAGGCAGGATTTCTCCTGTTTTGAGATAGTGTCTGACCTCTCGAAAAATCCATGGGCGTCCGTATGTAGCACGACCAATCATAACAGCATCCACACCGTAGCGGTCAAACATCTGTTTTGCCTTCTCTGCCGAGTCTATATCGCCATTTCCGATAATAGGGATATGTATTGCAGGGTTATTTTTAATTTTGCCTATCAAGGTCCAATCAGCCTCGCCCTTATACATTTGGCAGCGGGTACGACCATGTATTGTTAGAGCTGCAATACCCACATCTTGCAGGCGCAGGGCAATCTCTTCGATGTTTTTAGAGTCATCGTCCCAGCCCAAGCGTGTCTTTACTGTTACAGGCTTTTTTACTGCAGCGACAATCTGGCGTGTCATTTCGACCATAAGTGGCACATCGCGCATCATACCCGAACCGGCACCACGACCCGCGATTTTTTTCATCGGACAGCCAAAATTTATATCAACAACATCCGGATTTGCAGCCTCAGCAATCTTTGCCGCCTCGACCATCGGTTCTATTTGATTACCATAGATTTGAATACCCACGGGACGCTCAAAATCGGATATATTCAGCTTTGCAAGCGACTTTTTAGCATCGCGGATAAGACCATCAGAGGATATAAACTCCGTAGTTACCATATCTGCCCCAAAGAGCTTGCACATATAACGAAACGATGGGTCTGTAACATCCTCCATAGGGGCTAGAAACAGAGCTTTATCCCTTAATTCAACATC
>JAFWBN010000085.1 GCA_017507075.1 Alistipes sp.
GCTGTTTCCCTTCTTCTTCTCGATAAAGATACCGTTTCTCTGACCTGTATCTCCTCTGAAACGCCAGAGGTCGTTGCCATTTGTTTTATTGAACACCGACACCTGGTCAGACTCTGTCCAAACGGTCTTGCAATCTTCGTTCAGCTCAATTCGAGAGAGTGGCGAGGACTCTAAAGATATGTAAATCTCTCTTTCACTCTGAGGCAGTACCTCAATATCTGTTGTCGTGTCAGTAGCACAACCAATACACAACAACATGGCTGAAAGTATTAGGAAAAGTTTTTTCATGGTTGTAGGGTTTTGATTATGGTTAAGTTAAATTAAAAGACTATATAGTTAATTCCAGTCTTGTGGAGGATTGATATCCGGGTCTTCCAAATTAGTCTCAGCAAACCCCCTCTCAGTCATCACATCAGTAACCTCAAATTCTGGGGCGAGGTAGCCCACAATGTTAAAAGTCTTCATAGCAGTTATGTTTTGAGTTAAAATTTCGCTCAAAACCATCCAGCTCCCGTATGGTAAAAAATGTATTAAAAATAGAAAAGTGTGGAGCCGATTAGTTTATCTGCGTAGAGGCTCTGGAATAACCTATGGATCAAATAAACAATACCCCACACCCGTATTGGCGTAGTGGGGCGACAGAAGCTCTCCATTACGGTATTGTCCAATACAAGGCGACGAGTGTGTTGCTCTCCTTGACCCATTTTGAAATTTTCCAGATTTCTACGCAAGGATTAAAACTAATACACTTTCATCAAATATGTAGTGCCAACAATTTGGCGACAACAAAGGTAAAAATTATTTGGCAGAAATAAAAATTTGTTACTCTATTTGGTCTATACTTTGCAAATGTTAGTATGAACTCTTAAAACAAAAGTATTATGAAACAGTCAGGTTTATGTATTATCACCCTTTTGGGCGGGGCGATGATTGGCGCAGCAATTACTATGTTGGTAACGCCAAAAACAGGTCGTCAGATGCGAGACTCTATTCGCGATTTTGTAAATGATGAGTTGGAGAAGATGCGTTGCAAGTGCAATGACCCACTCCATAATCACGATGTTGCAGAGAGTGTAAAGTAGTGTTATGAGAGCAGACCGTCCATTTTTCCTGCCGCTTGCCATAACGGTAGTATCGGCACTATTGGCTTCGTTACTATTTGTATCGGCGTTTGTTGCGTGGCTTGCCGAGATTTTCGGCTCACTAAAGATTCCGTGTCTGATAGTAGGTGCATTTTTGGCCGTGGTAGCCATTATTGTATATAAAGTATCGCTAAAGAGCTACTTCAGACAGATTGGGGATGAACTTGGAGTGATATACTCCGTGTCGCGTATTATTCGCGGGTGGATAGATTGGGCGGTTGCTTTTTTAGGCGCAAAGACAACAGAGGAGGGCGAATAACCCTCCTCTTACTATTTTTAATACAGTGTTAGACTCTATTTTCTATAGGCCTCAATGCCGCTCTTAAGGAACTTGACAAATGAGTCAGCGTCTCTGTCGTATCCGCGTGGAGAGACAAGAACTTCGCTGTTTTTGCCCTGCAGAACATAGTACGGCTGGGCATTAACACCAAAACGAGTCAAAGCATAGTGTGCATTAACCTTACCCAGGGTCTTGAGAACTCTGCCACTCTCGGTTGTAACCCACTCACTCTCAGGAAGTGTCATCTTATCATCTGTATAGAGGGCGCAGATAACATACTCGTTTCTAAGCAGGTCAAGCACTCTCTCGTCGCTCCAAACAAGAGACTCCATCTCGCGGCAGTTCACGCAACCATGGCCTGTAAAGTCGATAAATATCGGTTTGTCAACCTTTGCGGCATAAGCCTCGGCCTCAGCAAGGTCGAAGAATCCATTTAGTCCATGAGGAAGATGCAGCACATCGCCATATTTTACATCAGAACTGCTCTTCTGCACCTCTGCAGGTGCCGCTGTAGAGCCTGCTGACAGCACAAAATCGTGAGAAGAGAGCGGTGGTAAATATCCTGATAGCTGGCTCAGTGGTGCGCCCCACATGCCTGGGATAAGATACACTACAAATGAGAATACGGCAATAGCCATGCCCAAACGAGGGACGCTGATATGTGTTACCTCGCTGTCGTGAGCAAAGCGGAGCTTGCCAAGAAGATAGAAACCGAGCATCGTAAACACAACAATCCATATTGCCAAATAAACCTCGCGGTCAAGGATGCCCCAGTGATAAACCTGGTCGGCAACGCTTAGGAATTTGAAACCCAAAGCCACCTCGACAAATCCGAGTACCACCTTTACAGAGTTGAGCCAACCTCCGCTCTTAGGCAACTTCTTAAGCATTGATGGGAAGAAGGCAAAGAGTGTAAATGGCAGTGCGAAGGCCAAAGAGAATGCCAGCATTGTAAGAATTGGATTCCAGAACTCGCCGGCTGTGGATTTAATCAAAACAGAGCCTACAATAGGACCTGTGCAAGAGAAAGATACCAACACAAGGGTCAGTGCCATAAAGAATATACCTGCAATGCCACCCTTCTCGCTGTTTGCATCACTCTTGTTTACAAGCCATGATGGAAGTGTAATCTCAAATGCTCCGAAGAACGATGCTGCAAATACCATAAATACCACAAAGAAGAGGATATTTGGCAACCAATGTGTCGCAAGCCAATTGAAGATGTCTGCCGTAACAGCGTCGCCACCAACGATGCGTGTAATGATTATTATTGCAGCAATTGGCAGGGTGTAGAGCAGTACGATAAATAATCCGTAGAGAGAGGCGTTGATTCTTCCCTTTGCAGCAGAGCCACTACCCTTCATAAAGAAAGATACAGTCATCGGAACCATAGGGAAGACACAAGGGGTAAGCAGCGCAGCAAATCCCCAAAGGATAGCCTCCAAAATCATGCCCCACAACGAGCCGTTACCCGCTGCATCCTTTGTAGCCTTAACCTCCTCGGTTGGAGTGGCGGCAGCAGTCTGAGCAGCATTGCCAAGCTCAAAAACAAGCTCAGCCTCAGTAGGCGCGGTGCAGTTATCCTCATCGCAAGCCTGATAACTTACAAGTACATCAACCTTTCCGCCCTCTGCAGTAAGTCTTACATCCTGCTCATATACAGCCTCTTTAGAATACTCGCCATACTCACCGAAATATTCATCTTTTACCTGCTTTGCAGTAGATAAACTTCGAGTCTCACCAGAAAGAGTAACTCCCTCACTTGGGGTAAATTTTACTGTTGTTGGGGTAAATGGGTGCTTGGCATCGTATATATGCCAACCGTCAGCAATTACAGCCTTGACAACAAGCGTGTAGTTGCCATTATCTCCCTCTTTGACTTGCTTCTGCCATACAACGGTGTCGTCTTGAGCCATCGCGGTCAGAGTAACCAAAGATAGGAGAGTAAATAGAAATTTGCGCATAAAAGTATCTTTTTTAGTTTTTATACAATAAATAACTTGCAAATGTAGTTATAATTTTCAAAAAGTGCAAAAATACCAAAGCTATACTACAAAGTAATATGTGAATTAAAGATGTGTAAATGTTCAAAATCACGCTTTTTGTTGTAAAAGTTTTGATATGTCCGAAATACTACAGATATTTGTGAAAAATTTTATCAGATATGGAGAATAATGAGCTTTTTCCTTACAAAATTGACCATCTTCATCAGCGAGATGGTATAGAGTACATCGCATGTAAAAATGCGGCAGTTGTGCATATTTCAAATCTTGAGCAGTTCGCCAATAGGGAGATGAAATATCCTGCAAAATTGAACGGTTTTATCGTTGTTGCGTGTGTGAGGGGTGATGTTACAATCTCTGTCCACATGAACGACTATCACATGTCAAAAAATACCATTTTAATAGCCCCTACAGCAGTTGTCTCTTTCAAAGAGTGTCATGACTGCGAATTGTATGTAGCGGCATTTAAGAGCGAATTTGCTGCTGAGATGAATATTGATATGAAGATAATAATGCCGCTTATGTCTTCACTACACTCGCAGGTCATTTTGCACAAGATAGACGATGATGAGTTTAGTGCTGCAATCAATCGCTCTTTCAAGGCTCTTCATGATGAATATTTCCATGTGAGAACAGAAAATATCGATGTAACGCTATATAGAGAGATGGCTGTCAGACACATGTATGCAGCTATGATTTATCGTCTATGTGAGGCTGTGGCACTATATAATTCGGTGGAGACAAGTGTCGCTCCAAAGGATCGTAGTGGAGACTATTTCAAACAACTTGTCGGACTTTTGCATGAGTATTATAAAACTGAGCGCAGTGTCGAATTTTACGCAGGCAAGATGAATCTTACCCCAAAACATCTTTCTCGCGTGGTGCGCAACTACTCGGGTAAATCAGTACACCAATGGATTGATGAATTTGTGGTTTTGGAGATAAAAAATCTGCTTAAATATTCAGATTTGTCAATCCAGCAAATCTCATACGAACTCAACTTCCCAAATCCATCTTTTATGGGACAATACTTTAAGCGCATCACAGGTAAAACTCCTGGAGAGTATAGGCGAGAGATATAAAAATATCGAGAATTTGTCGTGATAGCGGCACATTTCCTGCCGCTACCCTTCACCCCAACAAAGGGCAGTACGCACAGTACAGCCCTTCGTTGTTTCTCAGGGCGAGCGTTGTAAATGTACCACTCTGACAACAAATTAGGTGCTTTAATTTAGCAGAGGGGTGCTTTAATTTAGGCGCGCTATAGTCCCTAAGGACCTTAGAGACCTTAGAGTCTCTAGAGACACTAAGGACAGCGCGCAGTATTAAGGGCTTTAGCCCGCTGTCATTTATTGTTATTCGCTGTTATTGTGCATCTGACCTTGATTTAGCGGAGGGGTGCTTTAATTTGGGCGCGCGTCTCTAAAGACCCTATTTTGTGCGCAATTCTTTTGTGTATTATCGCGTCAAAAAATATAGCGAGCAGACAAAAAACACTTTTTTTGTGAAAAATAATGCAGAAAGTGCGAATAATTAAAAATTTATTTTTAACTTTGAAATCAGAAATAATATTTTTTAACCTAAAACATATCGTAATGAAAAAAGTTTACTTATTTATCAGCTTGATGCTCAGTGCATTAGCTGTAGGTTGTAACGATTCTAACACACCGGACGATGCTCCGACCAAACCAGGTGTGTCTGAAAAAGTTGTCGTTACAGTCAATGCAACGCTCTATGGAGACTCTAAGTGGGCTGCAGGAGACAAGGTTGCTATCAACGGTTTGGAGTCGGCTGCTGTTACAGAGGAGGGCGCAGGTAGCGCAACTTACTCTTTTGTAACTTCAGAGCTTGAGGCTCCTGTAATTGTGGTTGCTCCATTTGAGGCTCTTACAGGCTTTAATGAGAGCTCTTTGCCTGCTACTCAAGAGTATGTTGCAGATGGTCATGACTCTTCTGCTTATGTGATGGCAGGTTTGGCTACAGAAATTTATCCTGTAACTGAGGGTGATGATAAGAATCTTGCAGCTGATGTAGATCTTAAGCCTATAGTAGGTGTTGTTTCACTGCCACTGACTCTTGATGCTGCATCTGCAGGTCCTGTTTCAATCAAGAAGATCTCTTTCACATCAAAGAGTGGTAGAGCTTTGAACGGATCATGGTCTGCAAGCGTTGTAAAGGTTCAGGATATTCCTGCTGAAGGCGAGACTGCTGAGCCAGTTGAACCTACATACTCATATACCATCGCTTTGACTGAGTCTGGAAATAATACAGCAACAACAAATCTTAGCTGTGGTGATGGCGTTGCAATTTCCTCTTCTCCTGTATATTTCAACATTGTTGTTCCTGCAGGTGTTTATACCGGAGGCTTTGAGGTTGTGGTTTCTGATACAGCAGAGCATAACTATATCCTTGACCTTAGCGAGGATGTTGCCGTTGACGCAGGTAGTGTTACAACTCTTGCTGCTTCGCAGTTTGTTGTAGTTGACAAGGCTCCTGCAACTCTTTCAGTAACATTGGCAGGCGAGGGCTTTGTATGGCAAGAGGGCGACCAGGTTATTTGTAACAACGAGCTCTCTAAGAACGCTATTGATGCAGCAGCTGCTGGTACAAAGAGCGCATCTTTCGAGTTTGATGCTGTTGCTTATCCATACTCTGTATTCTATCCAGCTGAGTTCTATTCAACAAGTGGTTCTTTGCGTTTCTATGAGGAGCAGACTATCTCTAAGAGCGGTGTTGACAGAAACCTTATGGTTATGGCAGGTTACTCTGCTACTAACGAGGTAACACTTAATCCTCTTTACGGAGTAGTTACTATTCCTATTACAAATATGTATGAGGGAGAGTCTATCGCTCTTGATAAGGTTGAGGTTCGTTCTCAGCAGGGCGACCCTATCACAGGAAAATATAGCATAAACTATAGAACAGGAGCTTTATCTGTAGTTGCAGGTAAGGATGCTATTACACTTGTTCCAGCAGAGGAGGGATTTGTAATTCAGCCAAATGAGACTGCTGAGATTTCATTTATCGTTCCTAAGGGTAATGTTCGCAACGGTTTAGTTCTTAACATATACTCAAGCGTAGGTCTTGTGGAGAACCATCAGGTATTCCCTACAGGTCTCTCTGTTTATGGTGGTGAGACACTTACCGCTGATGCTTATACTTATCAGGAGGTTAAGATTGACGCTATTCGCACTGCAGAGGAGCTTGTTGACTTTGCTAAGTGCGTAAACATGGGTCGTTATAAGAAGTATGTGAACGAAAATGGTGAGGTTGTTCTTGGTAACGATATCGATATGTCAACTCTCTCTGAGTGGACTCCTATCACAGGTGCTGTAAATGCTGAGACAGGTCTTCCAACCGGTTTTGACGGTGTATTCAACGGTCAGGGCTTCCAGATTACAAATTGGGTAACAACACAGCCTTTGTTTGGTTATCTTGGTGCAACAGGTATCGTTAAGAACCTTGTTATTGCAAACTCTTGCGGACTCGTAATTCCAGAGCTCTCTCCATACACTCTTGATGGAAAAGAGGGTAGCAACTACTGTTTCGCATTTGTTGTAGCCTCTAACATGGCAGGTACTGTTGAGGATGTAATCAACTATGCAAGCGTAAGATGTACTTGTCCAGATGACTCTTATGCTCAGACTCGTGCTGCCATTGTAGGTTATACTGCTGTTGGTGGTAACATCCGTCGTTGTATCAACTATGGTGATGTAACTCTTGAGCTTGCTAACCACATTTCACAGACTGCTTACATTGGTACTGTATCTGGTCGTTTCGCTTCAAATGCAGACAATATTGGTTGCGGTATCTATGATTGCGAGAACCATGGTGATTTGACTATTACATTTACAGATGGTAAGACCTCTAAGAACCTCTATATCGGTGGTGTAACAGGTTCATCTAACTCTTACACAGTTACTAGTGGCTGTAAGAACTATGGTGATGTAACCGTTAACACAACTTATGCAGGTGCAATGCTCGCTTTGGGTGGTATTACTCCTTACTCTGCAGGTGAGATTAAAGATTGTATCAATGAGGGTAATATCTCTCACAACAATACAGGTAATATCAAGGGTGCTATCGTTGCAGGTATCGCTGCTTACCAGAATGGTCCTATCTCTAACTGTATTAACAAGGGTAATATCTACAATGCAGGTAAGAAATTTGAGGGTCGTAACTCTATAGGTAGTATCAATGGAACAAATTCAACCTCTTCTGCAGCTCCTGCAGCAGCAGGTATCGTAGGCTATGCTTATTCAAGTTCAGGTTCGCCGTTCTCAATGGACAACTGCCACAACTACGGTAAGATTACCTATCTGTGGACTGAGGCTGATGGCTCTGGTACTTCAGGTTGTACTTCAGTTGCAGGTATTATCGCAGCTCCATGGGGTGATGTAACAAATTGTGTTAA
>JAFWBN010000086.1 GCA_017507075.1 Alistipes sp.
AATTGTCAACTTTTTTAGAGGCATAGCCACAATTGAGGGAGTAAAACAGATAGATGACTATCTTGAGCGTAAAAGCAAAGAGAGTAATAATTAAACAATAAAAGAGATAAAACAGTTAAGTTATGAGAAGATTGATTTTGATGATTGGCTTTGTAGCTGCATCTTTGACACTCTCTGCACAAGAGCAGCAGGGTGATAAGTTGTTGCTCAGCCTCGAACAGGCACTTCAGATTGCACTGAGCGAGAATCCGACCATTAAGGTTGCCGACCAACAGATTGAGATTAAGCGTTATGCCAAGAAGGGTACATACGCTTCGCTCTATCCGCAGATTGATGCTACAGCTTCTTATCAGCGCGTAATCAAGAAGCAGACTATGAGTATGGATTTTGGCGGTCAAACCCAGACTATTAAGGTTGGTAGCGACAACTCTTTCAACGGTGGTATTGCTATGGGTATGCCTGTTGTAAATGCTCAGCTATGGCAGAGCTTGAAACTCTCAGCTCTTGATGTAGAGCTTGCTGTAGAGAAGGCTCGTTCATCGCGTTTGGATATGGTTGAGCAGGTAACAAACGCCTACTACGGTGTTTTGCTCGCTAAAGAGTCTCACGCACTCTTCCAGAGGGTTTATGACAATGCGGTTGAGAATAACGAGATTGTAAAGAAGAAGTATGATGTAGGCTCAGTTTCGGAGTATGATATGGTCTCTTCAAATGTGAGCGTGCAGAATGCTTTGCCAAATGTTATCGAGTCTGAGTATGCTGTAGTTCTTGCTCTTTGGCACCTTAAGGCTCTGCTTGGCATAGATTTGGACAAAAATATTGATGTTGCAGGCTCACTGATGGATTATACATCTGTTTTGGATAAGAGTTATGATATCTCTCAGCTAAGTCTTGAGAATAATACAACTCTCAAACAGTTGGATATGCAGGAGGAGATGTTGCAGAAGGCTGTAAAGATTCAGAAACTTGCAAATGTACCATCACTCTCAATCAATGCAGCTTATCTTTATACTGCGCTTGGTAATGATGGCAAGTTCTTTAAGAAAGAGGCATGGAATCCATACTCTTATGCCGGACTTCAGTTAAATATTCCAATTTTTGCCGGCTCAAAGCGTCGTGCAGCAACTCGTGAGGCACAGCTTAACCTGTCAAGCCTTCAGTTGCAGAGAGAGAATGCTGAGCGTCAGCTGCGTGTGGGTATTATTCAATATCTTAACAACATGCAGTCAAGTGTTAAGAAGTATTATGCCTCTGCGGCAACTGTAGGTCAGGCACAAAGAAGCTATGACATAGCAGTAAAGCGTTACGATGTAGGTCGTGGAACACTTGTAGATATAGACAACTCGCAGGTAGCACTCACACAGGCAGAGCTGAGCCGCAATCAGTCGATTTACAACTTCCTTACAGCAAAGGTGTCGCTTGATAAGGTTTTGGGTAACTATGAATTTGAAAATAAATAAACAGAAAGAATATGAAGAGATTTTTTAATTCGCTGCTTGTTATTTCAGTTTTTGCAGCAGTATCTTGTGGCTCTGATAAGAGCTCAAAGCAGGCAGAGCAGGCCGCAGAGGTTTCACTTCCAAATGTAGAGGTTGCAACCGTTTCAGTGCGTGAGGTTGTGCAGCAGGCATATTTTACAGGCACAGTAGAGGCTTTTGTTGTGAATAACATTGCGCCTCAGTCGCCACGCCGTATCAAGGAGATACACTATGATATTGGCGATCATGTAGAGAAGGGTCAGCTACTTGTTAGCCTTGATGACTCGGCACTTGTTCAGGCAAAGGCTCAGATGGAGAATGCAAAGGTTGAGTATGACCGTACAAATGAACTTTATGAGTTTGGTGGAGCTTCAAAATCTGAGTGGGATGCGCGTCGTTTGCAGTATCAGGTAGCAAAGGCTTCTTATGAGAATCTGTTGGAGAATACAACCCTTATAGCACCTATATCAGGTATTATATCTGCTCGTAATTATGACAATGGAGATATGACAGGAGGTCTTCCTGTGCTTGTAATTGAGCAGATTCGCCCCGTAAAGATTATGATAAATGTATCGGAGAATCTCTTTGCAAAGGTTCGTAAGGGTATGAAGGTATATACCTCTTTTGAGGCGTATGGCGACGAGGAGTTTGTAGGCTCTATCTCTCGAATCTATCCTACAATTGACAGTGCAACCAGAACTTTCCGTGTTGAGGTGTCTGTACCAAATAGTGATGAGAGAGTGCGTCCAGGTATGTTTGCCCGCGTAACACTTCCTTATGGTAAGACAAACAATGTAATTGCTCCAGACCGTGCTGTGAATAAGCTTATGGGTAGCGGAGACCGCTATGTATATGTACTGCAGGCAGATGGTACTGTTCGTTATTCAAAGGTTGAGCTTGGTCGCCGTTTGGATGCAGAGTATGCTATTCTTTCAGGTCTGAAAGATGGCGAGAAGGTGGTTGTAAAGGGTCAGAACGCCCTTACAAATGGTTGCAAGGTTAATGTTGTAAAATAATAGAGACTTAAAAAATGAATATATATAAAACAGCAGTTAATAACCCGATTACGACGATACTTGTCTTTATCGCCGTTGCGCTGTTTGGTATCTTCTCGCTGGTAAAGTTGCCTATCGACTTTATGCCGCGAATTGATACACCATATATTATGGTTATTACAGCCTATCCGGGTGCAAGTGCAGAGGATATTGAGGAGAATGTCTCAAAGCCTCTGGAGAACTCACTTAACGGTGTTGAGAACCTGAAGCATATCTCTTCTCGTTCAAAGGAGAACATCTCTGTTGTATCTCTACAGTTTGAGTATGGTACAGACAATGATGTTGCTACAAATGATGTTCGAGATAAACTCGATATGGCAAAAAATAACCTCCCAGATGAGGTTAGTAACCCTATTCTGTTTAAGTTCTCTACAGACGAGATGCCGATTATGCTGCTCTCTGTTAAGGCGGAGGAGAGCTGGAGCGGACTCTATAAGATTATTGATGAGCAGGTTGCCACTCCGCTTGCTCGTGTAAATGGTGTAGGTACAGTATCTATACAGGGTATTCCTGAGCGTCAGATTCAGGTGTATTGCGACCCATATAAACTTGAGGCTTACGGTGTTACAATTGAGGGTATTGCGCAAATTATTGCTATGGAAAACCGCTCAATTCCTGCCGGTCAGATTGATATAGGTTCAAATACCTACTCTATGCGTGTCGATCATGAGTTTTCGGGTGTAGAGGAGCTTAAAAGACTTGTTATCAGCACTCGTAACGGTGTAAATGTCTATCTTGGTGATGTTGCTACCGTTAAAGATACTGAGCAGGAGAGAGCGCAGGAGGTATATAACAACGGCGAGCGTACAGGTTTGATGGTTATCCAGAAACAGACAGGTGCAAATGCTGTGCAGATTTCTAAAGATGTTACCAAGTCTTTGAAGAAGATTATGCCGACACTGCCTTCGGATATTCGTATCACACCGGTAGTCGATACTGCGGACAATATCCTCGACACAGCCTCTTCATTGGTGGATACCATTATGGTAACATTTATCGTGGTTATGTTTGTGGTAATGATGATGCTTGGTCGTTGGAGAGCGATGTTTATCATTATCCTTACTATCCCTATCTCAATGCTCTCGGCACTTATCTACCTACTCTTTACCGACCAGACGCTTAATGTGGTAACAATGTCATCACTCTCTATCTCTATCGGTATGGTTGTGGATAATGCTATTGTGGTATTGGAGAATATTACAAGCCATGTGGATAGAGGAGCGCGAGTAAAGCAGGCTGCTATCTTTGCAACCAAAGAGGTGGGTCTGTCAATTATAGCATCAACCCTCACAACCCTTGCTGTATTCTTGCCACTGACAATGATTGAGGGTATGGCAGGTGTAATGTTTACCCCAATGGGTTGGATGGTAACTATCACGCTGACTGTCTCTATGGCTGCCGCGCTTACATTTACCCCTGTACTCTGTTCGCTTATCATGAAGCAGAATCCTAAGAAGTCAAGCCTTCAGAAGTATGTAGATGGCGCAATGGGTTGGTTGGATAATATCTATGAAAAGGCACTCTATTGGTGTGTAACCCATAGAAAAACCTTCCTTATGGGAGCTTTGGCACTCTTTGTTGCAACATTTGTCTTTATTGCTCCAAATGTGAAGACTGAGTTCTTCCCTATGCAGGATAATGGTCGTGTAGCGGTAAAAATCAAACTTCCTGTAGGTACTCGTCAGGAGATTACTCGTGATTTGGCACTGCGCATCAGCAAGCAGTTCCGTGAGAACTATCCGGAGATTACCGTGCTTAATGCGACACTCGGTGTACCTGATACAGATAATGCTTTTGCCTCTATTCAGGAAAATGGTACACACTATATCTCCTTTAATATCACCCTTACTGATAAGACTGAGCGTGAGCGTAGTCTTGCAGAGATTGGAGACCTTATGCGTAAAGACTTGGATGGTTATTCAGAGATTCGCACATACGAGGTTGTCGAGACCGGTCAAGGTGGTGGTGCCGGAGGTCAGAGTAAGGTAGATATTGAGCTTTACGGATATGACTTTGCCGAGACAGACCGAATTGCAGCTCAGATTAAGGAGACAATGCTTGGCATTGAGGGTTGTACAGAGGTTACAATCTCTCGTGAGGAATATACACCTGAGTATCAGGTAGTATTTGACCGCGAGAAACTCTCTATGCACGGTCTTAATGTCGCTACAGCAGGTACTTACTTGCGTAACAGAGTCAATGGAGCTACAGCCTCTTACTTCCGTGAGGAGGGAGAGGAGTATGACATCCTTGTTCGCTATGACCGACCTTTCCGTGAGTCTTTGGAGGAGATTGAGAATATCACTCTCTATAATACAACCAATGGTGCAGCTGTGAAGATTCGTGATGTGGCAACGGTAGTAGAGAGTCAGGCTCCGCCAACAATCGAGCGTAAAGACCGTTCTCGTTATGTAAGAATTTCAGGCTCTGTAGGCCATGGATACGCAATGTCTGATATTGTTGGAGGTACAGTTGCTGCTCTTAATAAGATGGATTTCCCTGCAGGTATTACCTGGCAGCTTGGTGGCTCGTATGAGGACCAGATGGATACCTTTGTGGATATGGGTATGTTGCTTGCATTGATGGTTATCCTTGTCTTTGTGATTATGGCATCACAGTTCGAGTCTTTGAGCTATCCGTTTGTAATCATGTTCTCACTGCCATTTGCAGTTGTAGGTGTGCTGTTGGGTCTATGGATAACAAATACAGCTTTGGGCGTTATGGGTCTGCTCGGTGTGCTGATGCTTGTGGGTATTGTAGTAAATAACGGTATTGTGCTTGTAGATTACACCCGACTGCTTATAGGTAGAAAGATGCATGTGATAGATGCAGTTGTTGCCGGAGGTCGTTCTCGTCTCCGCCCAATCCTGATGACAACACTGACAACCGTCCTTGGTATGGTTCCTATGGCGGCAGGTGATGGTGTGGGTTCAGAGATGTGGAACTCGTTGGGTATGGTTGTGGCATGGGGTCTCTCCTTCTCCACTCTGGTAACATTGTTCCTTATTCCTGTACTCTTTACATGGTTGGCACTGCGTCAGGAGCGCAAAAATGCTAAAAAACTTGCACAACTTAACGCTTAAAAGATTAGACAATGAAAGCTATATTTATTTCATGTAACCAGGCTCTGAACGATGAGGTGCAGCAGGTTATGGAGAAGTTCTCAGTTCGTGGTTATACTGCATGGGAGGAGCTTATGGGCTGTGGTACAGCTACCGGAGAGCCTCATTTGGGAACAACCACTTGGCCTACATTAAATTCGGCTCTGCTGACTTTTGTTGAGGATAACCAGTGTAAGCCTTTTATGGATGCTCTCAAAGAGCTTGATAAAAACTACCCTAAACTTGGACTTAGAGCCTTCTGGTGGGAGGTCGGTGGAACATTCTAACCTATTTTAGGTGCTGTAAAAGTATCAGTAGCTTTGGCTATTGATACTTTTTTTATACCTTTGTGTAAATAAAGACTACAACCTATGAATATAATCACTACAATACTTATTGTTCTGCTATTTTGCACTATCCCTGCCGGAGTAATCTGGCTGTGCAGACGCTTTCCCGTGCTTGATAATATCGGCCCTATAATGATTCTTTATGGTATAGGTATTATTATAGGAAATCTGCCATTTATGCCCGAACAAATGGCTGTAGTGCAGGATATTTTGCCCAATGTTGCAATTCCGCTTGCTATCCCGATGATGCTCTATGGTTGTACCTTTTCTAAAAGAGAGGCAGCACTGCAGATAAAGGTCGTGCTAAGCGGTATTTTGTCCGTGGCAATTGCCGTTGTTACGGGATACCTTATCTTTGGACATAATGTACATGAAGGGGCAGAGATAGGCGGCATAATTACAGGCATGTACACCGGAGGAACACTCAATGCAGCCGCTCTGCAGGCTATATTTCGCATAAATAGTGAGACTTATGTGCTTATAAACTCCTACGATATTATTATCTCTTTCTTGTACTTCGTTATGCTCTTTAGTTTCGGAATAAAGATGTTTAGAAAATTGTACGGAGAGAAAGATAAGAGTATATCGGAGAGTGATAAAACCGAAATAGAACAACAGATTGCTCTCTCAAAACAAAACCCATATAGAGAGCTATTTACACCCTCTGGAGCTGTGCAGAGTGCTAAAATCTTTGGTGTAACTATTGCTGTTGTCGCCATTTCTGCCCTTGTAGCCCTCCTTTGCCCAGAGGGTTGGTTTATGGTCTGCTTTATTCTTATGATAACTACTCTTGGTGTTGCTCTATCTTTTGTCAAACAAGTTGCCACACTTAACCATAGCTACGATATAGGTATGTACTTTATCTATATCTTCAGTATCACGATAGCCTCAATGGCAGACTTTTCTAAACTCGACCTTGCCGGCGGAGCCTATCAACTTGCATTTATGACCTTCGCTGTCTTTGTGTCGCTTACCCTGCATGCTCTGTTCTGTAAAGTAATTAAAGTTGATGCCGACTCTATGGTTATATCCTCTGTTGCCTTTATCAACTCACCACCTTTTGTGCCGATGGTCTGTGCTGCAATGCGTAATAAAAAAGCCCTTGTAACAGGCCTCGCCGCAGGTATTGTGGGTTATGCTGTGGGTAATTATTTGGGAGTGATTATGGTGAGGGTGTTACATCTGTTGTAAATTTGTCGTGATAGCACGGCATCTACTTCCGCTAACAAAAAGTGCCGACAATGAGCAGTACACATAGTACAGCCCATCGTCGGCATTTTTGCCGAGCGTTGTACCTGCCGCGCTCTGACGACAAATTGGGTAGGTACTTTAATTTGGCAGAGGTGGTGCTTTAATTTGGGCGCGCGTCCCTAAGGACCTTAGAGACCCTAGAGTCCTTAGAGACACTAAGGACAGCGCGCAGAATAATGACAAATGGCATTTAATAACAACGGGCTTTCAGCCCTCAATGACATAGAATAGCGCGTAACAGCCCAAGAGAAACGCAGTTTCTCCGAAAGTCTTTTGTGTCCCTTTTCTTCAGAAAAGGGGCGGTACTTAGGCGGGCTGTACTCGAAAAAGCGGGCGATTGGGCCGATTTTAATGGTTATGTCCGTGGTGTGCGTGGTTGTGAGTGTGGTTATGGCCTTTGTGGTGTTCTTTATGGTGTTCGAACTGTTCAGGGGTCATGTGTTTTACAACTTTTACCTTCAAATCCTTAAAAGATGGGATAAGGCCTTCTGGGGTGTTTTTTGATGCGTCATAAGTAACAGAGACGCTCTTTGTTGCCACATCGCACTTTACGCTACGAACACCTTTGCCGTAGAAGTTGTCGTAAATCTTCTTTGCGCAACCCTCACAGTCAATGTCTGTGATAAATACTGTTGTTACAATCTGTTTTGCGGCCTTTGCTGCCTTCTGAGCTGTTGCAGTACCTGCTACAAGTAGCATTGCTACTGCGAAAATAATAACTTTCTTCATGGTTTTATTGTTTTAGTTTGTTGTTCTATAATGGTATAATGGTATATATATTGGAGTTAATTTAATACAAATTAAATCTTACTCTTTCGGAGCTTTGCGACCAAGTCCCCCTTTTTCAAAGGGGGATTTAGGGGGAATATCAAAGCTCTTGTATATATGTTGGAGTTGATTTAATACAAATTAAATCTTACTCCAACATATATTTTGCGCCCCATAAGTGGACCCCATACGCAGGCTGAGTTAAATGCTGTTGAGTATGGAGATTCATATCCGAGGATTGGGTATTTCTGTCGGTATCCTGCTATATTTTCGCAGCCGAGGTATATATCCCAATTCTTGATTTTACGGGTTACTTGAGCAAAGAACATAGGGTATGCAGGCGAGAACTCGCTAACTGCCAGATTGCCTGTCTGTGTTGGTATTCGGCTCTTGCCATTGTACTGAGCTGTAACATCAAAGGTCCACTTGCGCATGCGTGTTGCATACTGTATATTAAGCAGTGTCTTAAATCGGCTAACGAGTGGACGCTCAACGAGTTGCTTAGAGCCATCGGCACGAGTGATTGTATATTTGCTGTCTGTATATCTGAAGGTTGCAAATATATCGAGTCTCTCTGCAGGAGCCCAGCTAAGGTCTGCCTGATAGGTATTTGTGTAAGACTTGCCGTCAGTGGTGTAGATGTGTATATTATCGGCATCTTGTTCCTGATCGACAATGACGCTGTGATATAGCTGAGTTCTGAAGTAGTCGAGGCTGATTGTCATATCTTGATACTCGACAGTTGAGAAGGTTTGCGCAAAAGAGCCACCTGCTGTCAGAGCCTTCTCCATGCGGTCAAAGTCTCTGCCAGCGGGAGTATCGAATACCACTCTGCGACCTGTTGCAAGAATACCGATATTGTCTGTAATAATATCTGTTGGACGGTATCCCATACCTGCAGAGCCGCGCAAAACGGTTGTTGGTGTGATATTCCACTTGATGTGTCCGCGAGGGGTAAATAGATGCTTGCGGAAGTAGAAATTATAGTCATAGCGAGCACCCGCAACAACAGAAAATTTATCCTTTATACTGTATGTATATTCGGCATAGGCACCAATTTCGCTCTCGTTACGATTGAAATTTCTCAATACCTTATTTTGGTCGCTGTTACCCCACACTCCGTTGCTGCCCCAAGTGCGGTCTGTAAGGCTCTCGTCAACCCAACGGCTTGACAGATTAACTCCTGTAGCAAGTGAAGAGTTGTATGTAAAGTAGTGGGTATATAGCATATTGGCTGTAGCCATGTGCTGATTACCTAAATATCCCTTATCGGCACCAAAGAAGGCATCTTCACGGAAGAAGTCGTAGTCGGCAACAAATGCGATATTTGAGCGCATCTCCTCGTTCTCCTCCTTGTCAAAAACAGCTGCACCTACAGGCTTTCCGAGCTTGAAGTAAGCATTAGCCTCCTGATTGGCTACAACAGAGCCATAAATACCCTCCTCGCGCCACCAATCGTACCACTCTTTACCATCTTTAGTCTCTTTTAATGTCTCCTTAAAGCCCATCTGTCCACCTACGCGATGCTCGTTGACATACTTTGCTCCCCAACGAACTTGTATGCCACTCTGGCCCTGATACAACCAGCGGTTAGCAACATTTATCTGGCGAGCCATAGGTAAATCTCTGTAGCCATCTGAGTTGTGGTCATAGCTCTTGGTGTCTGCCGATGCATGAGCGAGTATGATGGTTGTAAGTCGCTTATCTTTGGTTACAGGCAGTGCTGTAGATATGTTTAGCTCCGGTTTTAGCTCGGCATCAAAGTATAGGTTTACAAAGAGCCTCTCCTCGTCTGTAGGCTTGCGGTGCTCAAGGTTGATTTGTCCTGTAACAGCCTCATGACCCGCTGTAACAGAGGCAATACCCTTGGAAACCTGAATAGAGTTGAGCCACATACCAGGAGTGTAACCCAGACCGTAAGGTGCGCTAAGTCCGCGCATTATAGCTCTATTTTCGTCAAGAATCTGAGTGTATGTACCCGCAAGGCCGAGCATTTTAATCTGTCGCGCACCTGAGATAGCATCGCTATAACCGACAGTAACAGAGGCTGAGTTCTCAAAACTCTCGGCCAGGTTACAACACGCCATTTTGCAGAGACCGGCAAAGGAGATATTTTCATTTTTTAGGATTCCGTCATGAGAGATATAGTTACCCCTAAGATTTCCCTCAACAACCACGCTCTCCAAAGCGACACCCTCCGGAAGTCGAAATACAACTTCGGTGGTAGCTTTGTCGATGGTTATTGTATCATTTGAGTAGCCCAAAAATGAGCCTACAAGTTTGTCGTACCCCTTTACGCGGTGGATTTTGAAGTTTCCATCCACATCTGCCGCTTCGCCTACATTGGTCTCTGCCCAATATACAGATGCTCCGGGGAGAGTGTTGCCTGCAAAGTCAAGCACACGACCTGTTATATCCTGTGCAAACGATGTTGCCACTTGTGTAATGGCAAATATCATAAATAATGATTTGATTATCTTCATGATTTATTGTAAGTTATTGAACATAAATATACTCTTTGACAGAGATTGTCATAGATTGAAATTTATGCAATAACGGGAGGCGCTCTAAGACCTTTTAGAGCGACAAAATCGGATTCAGGTAGTGGAATTTTCCTGCGGTCAAGATGTTTTATGATTATACCGTCTAACCCGATAGGCGTCTGCTCCTGCATCTTTGGCAGAATAGCACATACAATTGGGAGCAGGGTAGAGTTTGATAGCTCCTTGTAGTTGTATAGGTCAATTTCTGTCGAGTGGTCATGGTTGCAACCACAAGTTGATGGCATCTTTATACCATCTCCGGCCTCTGTATGGCAGAGGTGGCAATGATGACAACTATGATGTGCCTGGAAGTGAGAACTGCGAGTACAGTGGCATAAAATAACAGAGAGCATAGCCCCGCAACTCGACATAACATATATGCCGAGTAATAACGATGCTATTACTCTGCTTGTTTTCATAAACTACACAAATTACTCAACAAGTTTACACTCCTTAAGTTTCTCAACCCAGGCTGTTGCATCTTTCAAAGCAACCTGAGGGTCAACATCGTAGTTTTCTGTCAGCACCGAAACTACATCCTCAATCTCAAACTCTTTCTGCTGCAGTGAGTTCCAAAGCAACAGAGAGGTCTCGTTGAGTGCGATTACGCGTGTCATATCGGCACCCAGACGACCTTGCATGATTACCACATGCTCGCCTGCAATCTCTCTAACTTTATATCCTTCACGAAATTTCATGTTGCAAAGATATAAAAAATACAATTGTTAATAAAATTTTTGACTAAATTTTCAAAAAAACCATAAAAAATTCTATCTTTGCACGGATATAATTAACATGGGATATTATGCTGTCTGTTTTATTTTACATCTATGTTCTGATTGAACTGACATTTTTCTTTATACTCTCTGTTATTGCGCTTGTGGTTTGTTACCCTTTTGACAAGCCGCGAAGAGTTGTGCATGAGTTGTCAAGGGCTATCTGCATGTGCTTTTGGTGTGTGCCGCCGACATGGAAAAGACGAATTAAGGGCTTGGAGAATATAGATAAAAATAAGAGCTATGTTATTGCTATAAATCACAACCACATGGCCGATATTTTGGCCCTCTACTTTTTGCCGCTCAACTTCCGTTGGGTATCCAAGAAAGAGGTGTTCCGTATGCCATACATTGGACAGTTGCTCTCACTACATGGCGATATTGCAATTGACCGCAGTAAGGGCGCAGAGTCAATGAAGATGGTGATTGATAATGGAAAGATGTGGATTTCAAGAGGTGTATCAATAGCCATGTTCCCGGAGGGTACTCGCTCTAAGAGTGGCGAGATGGGCAGATTTAAGCAGGGTGCTTTTGCCCTTGCAAAGGAGGCTCAGGTTGAGATACTGCCGGTAGTTATGCATGGAACAAAGTCGGTGCTAAAGCCAAATTTTATGATAAATTGGCGTAATAGACTCTCTATAAGCGTTTTGCCGCCAATTCCGGTTCAAGATGTGGTATCAACACCACTCCCTGAGCTTATGGAGCGTACAAGAGAGGCTATGTGTGAAGAGTATGAAAAGATAAGAAAGTAGATATAATGGCAGAATTGCAGAAAAAAAACAGTTATGGCGACGATGCCATACAACAGTTAACTCCGCGTGAGCATGTGCGCCGTCGTACAAGTATGTATGTTGGTACCCCTGGAGATGGCTCAGAGAGGGATGATGCTCTTTATGTGCTTGTCAAGGAGGTTGTCGATAACGGTATTGACGAGTTTATCATGGGTTATGGTAAAAGTATTGAGATAACCCTTGAAAATAAGAGGGTAACAGTCAGAGATTATGGCCGTGGTATTCCGCTAAACTCTCTTGATAGCGTTGTGTCGCAGATTAACACAGGAGCAAAGTATAGTCAGGGCGAGGATGCTGCATTTGATAAGACTGTGGGTCTTAATGGTGTGGGTGTGAAGGCTGTGAACTACCTCTCAACGGAGTTTATTGTTCGCTCAGTCAGAGATGGAGAGGCCCGTGAGGTGCGCTTTTGTCAGGGTTTGTTGCAGGATGATAGAAGGGAGAGCGGCGTAAGGGAGAAAAATGGAACTTTTGTCTCATTTATACCTGACCCTGAGATATTCCCGAACTACGAGTTTAATATTGAGTACATCGAGCAGATGGTGCATAACTACGCCTACCTTAATGTAGGCCTTACAATCATCTTCAACGGTGTATCGTATAGTTCTAAGAACGGACTGCTTGACCTTATAAACGAGAATATGGAGAATCAGACTATGCTCTATCCTCCAATTCATCTGTCAAGCAAAAATATAGAGATTGCCATGACCCACTCTACAGGTTATGGCGAGACCTACTACACCTTTGCCAATAGTCAGAATACATGGCAGGGCGGAACACACCAAGCGGCATTTCGTGAGATGGTGGTAAAGGTGCTAAAGGATTTTTATCATAAGGATTACGACCCGTCAGATATTCGTACCTCTATAGTGGCTGCAGTATCCGTCCGTGTGTCAAATGCTGTCTTTGAGAATCAGGTAAAGTCGAAACTTGGCTCTAAAGATGCTGCCGACGGAATCTCTATGCGACAATTTATCGGAGAGTTCCTTGCTACAGAGCTTGATAACTACCTGCACCGCAATCCTGACATTGCGCAGATGATACAGCGCAAGATTGTAGAGAGTGAGAAGGAGCGTAAAGCTATGGCTGGCGTGCAGAAGAAGAGCCGCGAGGCAAATAAACGACTGCTGCTGAACAATAAAAACCTGCGAGATTGTAAAATCCACCGTGGAGATAAGAGTGAGCTTGCTCAAAATACGATGATTTTTATCACCGAGGGAGACTCTGCATCGGGTTCTATTACCAAGTCGAGAAATGCTCAGACCCAGGCCGTATTTTCGTTGCGAGGAAAGCCACTCAATACCTACGGCATGAAGAAGGCGCAGGCTTATGTCAATGACGAGTTTAAGTTTTTGCATAATGCACTCAATATTGACGAGGATGTAGAGAATTTGAGATATGAGAAGGTGGTTATTGCAACCGATGCCGATGTGGATGGTATGCATATCCGTATGCTGTTGCTAACCTTCTTCTTGCAGTATTTTCCAGACCTTATCCGTAACGGACACCTCTTTATCATGCAGACACCACTTTTCCGCGTGCGTAACAAGAAGGATACATACTACTGTTACTCGGAGCAGGAGCGTTTAGATGCTATAGAGAAGTGCGGTGCTAAGGCAGAGATAACCCGATTCAAGGGTCTTGGAGAGATATCTCCTGACGAGTTCTCAGGATTTATTGGCGAAAATATCCGCCTTGACCGCGTAAGATTAACCAAAGATGACCCTGTATCCGACTTGCTGACCTTCTATATGGGTAAAAATACCTTTGACCGTCAGCGATTTATCGTGGATAATTTGAGGGTTGAGGAGGATTTAATAGAGGCGCATTTACAAATAGGGGAATAGTGATTTTAAGCGGTATTTACTGCGTTCCGCTTGCTGCGAAAATACTCATTTACCACTGTAAACTCCGTTTTTCGCAACTTCGCAAGCCATGTAAATCCTCACTTAAAAAGACGCCAAGGAGACTAAAGTTCCTAAAAGTAGTGGCTGTTAGCCCAAAGTAAAGAAGTATGGCAGAAGAAAGAGATATGATTGATGAAGTACCTGTTGAGGAGAGTGTCTCATCGGGTAAGTATGACCGACTGATGGCAGAGCAGAGTGTGAGCCGTCTGACGGGTATGTTTAAGAATTGGTTTTTGGACTACGCCTCTTATGTAATCTTAGAGCGTGCTGTGCCACATATTGACGATGGACTAAAGCCTGTTCAGCGTCGCATACTTCATGCGATGAAGGTCGTAGATGATGGTAGGTACAACAAGGTGGCAAATATTGTAGGTCAGACCATGCAGTATCACCCTCACGGCGACCAGAGTATAGGTGCGGCACTTGTGCAGCTCGGTCAGAAGGAGCTGCTTATAGATTGTCAGGGTAACTGGGGAAATATACTTACAGGAGACCGTGCTGCGGCACCTCGTTATATTGAGGCTCGACTCTCAAAGTTTGCCCTTGAGGTTGTCTTTAACCGTAAGACAACAGAGTGGATGATGTCATACGATGGCAGAAAGGAGGAGCCTGTGGCTTTGCCTGTAAAGTTCCCGTTACTGCTTGCTCAGGGCACAGAGGGTATTGCCGTAGGTCTTGCATCGAAGATTTTGCCACATAACTTCAACGAACTTATTGCCGGTGCTATAGCACATCTTAAGGGCGAGTCGTTCAGCCTCTATCCGGACTTCCCGACAGGCGGTATGATAGATGTTTCGCGCTATAACGACGGATTGAGAGGTGGTGCGGTAAAGGTTAGAGCCAAGATTTCAAAAATAGATAAGAGTACCCTTGTAATCTCTGAAATACCATACTCTACGACGACAGAGACCTTGAAGGAGTCTATCATTAAGGCTCAAGAGAAGGGTAAAATTAAGATTAAGGGTTTTGATGACAATACAGCCCGTAATGCTGAGATTGTTGTTCATGTTGCGTCGGGTGAGTCGTGCGATAAGACTATTGATGCACTCTATGCCTTTACACTTTGTGAGATTTCAATCTCTCCAAATGCCTGCGTAATCAAAGACGAGCATCCAGAGTTTATGGGTGTGAGTGATATTCTCAGATACTCTACCGAGCATACCAAGGATTTGCTCAGACAGGAGCTGGAGATTCGTCTTGGTGAGCTTAATGACCAATGGCATAAGGTTTCGCTTGAGAGAATATTTATCGAGAATAAGATTTACTCTGTTTTGGAGGGTAAAAAGTCTCCAGAGGAGGCTTATGCAGCTGTATCTCAGGCGTTAGAGCCATTTGCAAAACTGCTTCGCCGTCAGATAGATAACGATGATATAGAGCATCTTGTAGGTCTGCCATTTATCCGTATCTCTCGCTTTAATATGGAGAAGGCAGATAATGAGATTAAGCGAATAGATGCCGAGATAAAGCAGGTAAAATACGACCTTGCACACCTTGTAGAATATACTATTGCCTACTTTGAGAGAATTGGCGAGAAGTATGGCAAGGGTCGTGAGCGACTGACAGAGATTAGAAGTTTTGATATTATCGACTCTACAAAGGTGGCAGTGTCAAATGCTAAACTCTATGTTGATAGGGCAGAGGGCTTCTTTGGTATTGGCAAGAGCATGAAGGATGCCGAGTATGTCTGTGATTGTTCGGATATTGACGATGTGATAGTTGTGCTAAAAGATGGACGCTATATAATCAAAAAGGTTGCCGATAAGAGCTTCTTTGACAAGAACATATATTACATAGGTGTCTTTAAGCGAAATGATGAGCGTACAATATACAATGTTCTCTATCGAGATGGCGGCAAAACAGGCCCTATATTGATGAAACGCTGTGCAATTAAGGGTATTACCCGTGATAAGGAGTATAATCTTACCAAAGGTACGCCAAAGAGTGAGATTCTCTATATGTCCGTCAATCCTAACGGCGAGGCAGAGGTGCTGAAGGTATATTTTAAGCCACGCCCACGCTTAAAGAAGGTTATTGTGGATTTGGACTTTTCGACTCTTGCCATTAAGGGTCGTCAGAGTCAAGGAAATCTCTTCTCGCGCTACGGAATACATAAAATAGTGCTTAAAGAGAAGGGTACATCAACCCTTAGCGCGCAAAATATCTGGTGGGACGAAGATATTCGCCGCCTCAACTCTGAGGGTAGAGGAAAGTTGCTTGGTAGCTTCAAGGGGGATGATAAGATTGTTGTCTGGACAGCCAAACATCAATACTATATCACAGGTTTTGATACTCAGCAACACTTCCCGGAGGATACTGTTACTGTTGAAAAGTATGTTCCATCAAGAGTCTATAACCTCTGCTACTTCGATTGTGAGCAGAAATACTACTATATGAAGCGTTTCCAGCTCGATATGACAGATCGCCTGCTGCCGTTCCTTGATGATGATAGCAGTGCCGAGTTTGTTGCAATATGTTCACGCAATGGAGCAACGCTTAGAATTACATATAAGGGTAACAATGCAACTCGTCCAGCCGACGAGATTTTGGTTGATGAATTTGTGGGAATCAAGAGTCGTAAGGCAAAGGGTAAGAGACTTACTACATACGATGTTGATACACTGACCTTTATCGAACCTGAAGAGGAGGAGATTGAGGAGGAGACAATACCGGAAGATGTTGATACTGATATTGATGCTGCAGAGGATGTAGAGATTGTAGAGCAGCCTCAGACAGACTCTACAGTGATGATGACAGAGGATGAGGAGTATCAGACCGAGCAACTTAATTTATTCTAAAAGCCAATGAGACTCTATTTAATCGGATATATGGGGTGCGGTAAAAGCACTATCGGACGAAAAATTGCCCGATTCTCTTCGCTGCGCTTTGTTGACACCGATACAGAGGTTGAGAGGGCAGAGGGTGCAACAGTTGCCGACATAATCACACATCAGGGAGACGACTATTTTAGGGCTGCTGAGCGAAATGCACTTATGGCGACTGTAGATGCGGATAATATTGTGGTCTCAACAGGTGGCGGGCTGCCTATGTGGGGGGATAATATGGAGATAATTAAGTGTAGCGGAGTTTCGGTCTATCTTAGACGCACTCCGGCAAATATAATCTCTCGACTCTCGCCATACGGCAGGCAGAAACGCCCTAAGTTTAGAGGCCTTAATGACGAGCAACTACTCGCTTTTATGACAACACACATGGCAGAGCGTGAGCCGATATACTCTACAGCCGATTTTGTTATAGATTGCGATACAATGAGTGATAGCGCAATTATAGATACGATATTAAGAAGACTTAAAACTATACAACGATGAGAAAGATTCTGTTTTTAATAGCTGCTGCGATTGTTGCTTTGTCGGCATCGGCACAGATGAAGATTTCAGGAACGCTGAGAGATGATACAGGCAAAGGTATTGCCGGCGTTACTGTCAGTGATGGCTTTACATGCGTTACAACAGATGCAAAGGGTCGCTATAAGATGACAACATCTTCTGATGCGGTGCATGTATTCTACTCTATACCTTCTGCATATAAGGTAAATGTCAAGGATGGACACCCAGACTTCTACCATACTTTAGACAGCAAGGTTAAGAAGTACGATTTTACACTTACCGCAAATCCGACAGAGGAGAAAGCCTTTAGACTTATTATGGTGGCAGACCCTCAGGCTCAGTGTCAGTTCCATGTTAAGCGTTTTGAGAGAGAGACTGTGCCTGATATTAGAGAGTATGTAGATGCTCAGAGTTTACCATGCTATGGCGTTACCCTTGGCGATATTGTATATACAGAGGGTCCTCATAAGTGTAATAAGTTTTTGGAGCCAATGCGCCAGGCAATGAGTCATGATAAGACTCATCTGATTATGTTCCAGACAATCGGAAATCACGACTTTAATGACCATCCTGTAAAGTTAGATAAGGGGACAAGTACATACAACCTTGCATATCAGCGCGCTTTTGAGAAGGTTTTTGGCCCTGTAAACTACTCATGGAACAGAGGCGATGTACATATTGTCTCTATGAAGGACTATATTGCAGATGATAATCCTAATAAGTTCCGTTATCATAAGGAGTACAGCAACCCAAGCTTTACTGATGAACAGCTTGAGTGGCTTAGGCAGGATTTGGCAGCTGTACCTAAGGATAAGATGGTTATCCTCTGTCTGCATATCGGTCTTTATAACCGCATGAAGAAAAATGTGGATGCTGTAAGAAAACTTATTGCGCAATTTAAGGAGGCGCATATTATGATTGGCCATACCCACTTTATGAATCATCAGATAAATAAGGATGGTGTCTTTGAGCATGTTCACGGTGCGGCAAGTGGAGCTTATTGGTGGTCTTGCTTTAATGGTGATGGCTCGCCAAATGGCTATGCGATTTACGATGTTGATGGAGCGCATATCAAAAATTGGTGGTATAAGGGTGTAGGACATGATATTTCATACCAAATTCGTATGTATCGCGGTGATGCAGAGTTTGGTGGAGAGTTTGAGACTTTCCGTTATCCTTACACACACGATACAGTGCTTGCCAATGTATTTATGGCAGATGCCCAGTGGAAGGTGTATCTCTATGAGGATGGCGTGCTGACAGGTCAGATGGAGAGAATACCTGTTACCAGAGACAGTGTTCCTGAGGCAAACTCAAGTAGAGATTGGTATGCTGTAGGATACCATATCGGCGTAATTGGCCGTAGCTATGGTAAAGTTACAGATTGCCAGAGCAAGTGGAACGGTGGCGGAAGAAAGGGTTATTTGACTCAGTGTAACCACCTGTACCGCCTGAAACTTAAAAATCCGGACGCAAAAGAGATAAAGGTTGTGGCACACGATACAAACGGTAATGTCTATGAGCAGACCCGTTTTACAGAGAGTTTTGACTACTCAGAGACAGAGCTTACAAATCGCTTGCACCTTATAGAGCGCACAAAGTTGGATAAAGAGTATTAAAATCTGTACTTATTTCGGTTGCTTTTGAACTACAACAGATGGATAACCGCCCGATAGGACTCTTTGATAGTGGTATGGGAGGACTTAGTGTTTGGCAGCAGATAAGCCGTGCGCTAACCTCCGAGTCGCTGATATTTTTTGGCGACGGGGTGCGTTGTCCCTATGGCTCAAGAGGCAAAGAAGAGGTTTTGCAGTTTACTGTAGAGGCTGTAGAGAGACTTATTGCCGAGGGGTGTAAACTTATCGTTATAGCGTGTAATACAGCTACAGCTGTGGCGATAGTCTACCTTAGAGCTAACTATCCGCAAATTCCATTTGTGGGCCTTGAACCGGCAGTAAAACCTGCAGCTCTGTCAACAAAGACGGGAACAGTAGCTGTACTTGCCACCCAAAGGTCGCTTGAGGGGGAGCTGTTTGTTAATACATCTGCAAAGTATGCTGACAAGGTAAATATAATAAAGGCTGTAGGCAAGGGCTTTGTGGAGATTGTCGAGGAGGGTAGAGAGCATAGTGCAGAGGCGGATAGTGCCGTAAAAGAGGTTGTAGAGCCACTAATAGCGGCAGGTGCCGATAGAATAGTGCTTGGTTGTACCCACTATCCATTTCTCAGAGCAAATATTGAGAGGGTAATAGGGGATAGAGATGTAAAGGTTGTAGATTCTGGCGAGGCAGTATCTCGTCGTGTTGAGCAACTGCTTGATTATTACCACCTTCGCGCTGCGGAGGATAATATACCTACATACAAATTTATCACATTGGGAGATAAATTGTATCAAGAGAGATTAGAAAGGAGGGCTTATGGATATTGAGGTTAAGAGAAAGCCGAGAAAGACATCGACAAAACATGTTATAGAGGAGCAAGAGTCAAATCCTCGGACACTGCGTTGGGGTATAGGCATGGTGCTGCTTGCAGTGGGTGCTTATCTGTTTATTGTTGTCTTTTCGCACTTTTTGAATTGGCAGAGCGACTTGTCAGGCGATAGTCTGTCAGGCTCTTTTGGAGTTGTTACTGCATCACTACTTGTGGGAGAGAGTTTCGGTTTGTTCGGAATATTTCTGCCCGTTATGCTTATGGTACTTGGTGTAAAGATTATCTGCCGCTCACTGAAGATTGTCGATAGAACACTTATCTCTCTTGGTATAATTACCATACTCGGCTCACTGAGCCTTGGTGCCGCTTTTGGTACACATGGAGATATGTTTAACAGTGGCTGGGGTGGAGCCTTTGGAATAGAGATTTCAACGCTGCTGAAGGGGTATATCGGGACTCCAGGAGTAGTTATACTGCTGATTTTGTGTTGGATTTTTACGGGTGTATTTATCAATAGCCGTGTAATAGAACTTGTAAACGGAATTGGTAGCGGTATTGCCGATAAGAGTAAAGATGTAGTGGATAAAGTTACAAAACATCGTCCGCATGCAGCTCCTGCACAGAACGAGCCGCAAGCAGAGTCAGAGGCTGCAGATGAGTCTGTAGAGACAATAGAGCCGCAGGGTGAAACCACTACTGAGCCAACAGTTGCCAACGAGCCTGAGCAAAAGATAGAGCAGGGAGAAGATGACGATACTGAGGAGAGTCAGGAGGTGGTATTTATACCTGAACAAGAGCCTATTGAAACTATGGAGGAACCGGAGATAGTACCGGAGCCAAAGGATGTTCTTGTAGTTGAGGTAGAGACTCCAGAGGGGGATAAAGAGCTCTCAGAGAGAGATGCGGAGAGTATTCCGTTTAATCCGGACCGCACAAAAGGTTATAACTTCCCACCACTCGATTTGCTTGAGGAGCGTGAAAGCGCATCTGAGGTTAGTGATGAGGAGATTGAGGAAAATACGCGCTATATCCGTGAGATACTTGCCGACTTCAAAATATCTATTGTGGATATAAAGGCAACAACAGGCCCTACAGTTACTCTGTATGAGGTTGTTCAGGAGCGAGGTGTTAAGGTTGCTAAGATAGAGGGTCTCTCTAAGGAAATAGCTCAGTCTCTCAAGGCAAGCAGCGTCAGAGTTGCACCTATACCTGAGAGGGGAACAATCGGTATTGAGGTACCTAATAGAAAGCCGGCCATTGTCTCTATGCGCTCAGCTCTTAGGACAGAGCGATTTGTCGATTTTAAGGCAGAGTTGCCCGTTGTTGTTGGTAGAAATATTCAAAATGAGTGCATTGTCTTTGACCTTGCCAAGATGCCTCACCTCTTGGTTGCAGGAGCTACAGGTACAGGTAAGTCAGTAGGCCTTAATGTGATACTTACCTCGCTTTTGTATCGTAAAGACCCTTCGCAACTAAAACTTGTGCTTATCGACCCTAAGCAGGTTGAGTTTTCGCTTTATGAGGGTCTATCGCGCCACTTCCTTGCCCGTATGGAGTCCGAGGAGGAGAATATTGTCATAGATGCTCAAAAGGCAGTATATACCCTCTATTCACTCTGTGCCGAGATGGAGGAGCGACTCAAAAAGTGCCGTCTTGTGGGTACAAGAAATATTGCTGAGTATAACGACCTTGTCAGAAAGTGCAAGATTGAAAGTCGTGAACTTATGCCTTATATCGTGGTTGTTATTGATGAGTATGCCGACCTTGTAACACAATCTAAACTTGTTGAGCAGCCTGTTATGCGTTTGGCGCAAAAGGCTCGTGCCGCAGGTATCCACCTTATTTTGGCAACACAGAGACCATCTGTAGATATTCTTACGGGTCGTATTAAGACAAACTTCCCTGCAAGAATCGCCTTCAGAGTCTCTTCTCGTGTAGATTCTCAGACAATTATCGACCAGCCTGGAGCAAATTCGCTTATTGGTCGCGGAGATATGCTCTTCTCTGAGCCATGCGCGCTTACTCGTGTACAATGTGCCTTTGTAGATACGCCTGAGGTTAAACGAATTGTAGATTATGTAGCCTCACAGCCATCTCCGACAGGTATGCCTTATACTCTGCCTGATTATGAAGAGAGTGGAGGTGCATCCACAGCCACTGCCGCATCGGTGGATAGTGGTATAGGTAGTGAGAGTGGTGCAGCTGTTAGATATGATGCGCTTTTTGCCGAGATTGCTCGTGATGCTGTCAGTGGTGGCGACAACTTCTCTACATCATATATTCAGAGAACCTATGAAGTGGGTTTTGTGCGCGCCGGACGCATTATGCTCCAACTTGAAAGGGCTGGTATTGTAGGCCCTCAGGTTGCAGGAGCAAAATCAAGAGATGTTAAAATTTTTGATTTGCCCACTTTAGAGGCAAGACTACAAGAACTTGGTGTAGAATAATGAAAAAAAGAGTCTTTACCTTATTTATAATAATAGCGACTTGTGCAACACACCTATCTGCGCAGTCGCTCCTTGATACCTTTGTTCGTACATTGTCCGGCATGGGCAGACTCTCAACGGAGTTTGTTGTAAATATGACAGAGCAAAATGAGAGTATGACCTTTGAGGGTAGCTATATTGCAGAGGGTCAAAATGTGTATGTAAAAATGCAAGATATTGAGATTTATGCAGCAGATGGTGTAAAATATGAGGTAAATAGTCAGAGTAAGGAGATTATTGTCGATTCGGCGGCAACATTGGGCGATGACCTATTTACCAACCCTAAAGTCTTTCTGTCTAAATTAACATCGGAATATAACACCCTTGATACAGAACTTGAAGGCTTGAAGGCTGTTTTATTAACTCATCAAGATATTACAAAGACAATGCAGATAACCATCCTTGCCAATGATGATGCTACACTGCCTGAGACAATAGTAATGGAGGAGGGGACAACGGTGCTTACCGTGGGCTTTGATTTCAAACCAAGCAATAAACCAATTCCGCGCTTTAGTAGAGATAAATATCCCGATTTTGAACTAATAGATATGAGATAATAACCGCTGAAGAAGAAATTTTGTCAAAAAAGGATAATAAATTTGGTAGTTTCGCGAAAAAGTCCTAACTTAGTTGTGCGAAATAAGCAATTAACAGAAATAAAACTTAAAATTCAGAACTATGATTATCACATTTAATGAATTGCGCCGCATTAAGGATCGTCTCCCAAGCGGTAGCTCCCAGCGTATTGCAGATGAACTCGGTATTGATGTAGAGTCAGTTCGTAACTACTTCGGTGGTAAGCACTTTGACGCAAAGACAGGTGTTGGTGTTCACTTCGAGCAGGGTCCGGACGGTGGCGTGGTTACGCTGGATGATACTGCTATCCTCGATGCAGCAATGCGTATTCTTAATGAGCAAAAATAGTATCACTATCAATTGTCGTAGAGCCTTATGCTGCATAGTATGAGGCTCTTTTTGTAGAAGAACCTAAAATTATTACCAATATGAAAAGATTATTCTTAATTATCGCTGTCCTGGCACTCTCTTTTAGCAGTGCCTTTGCTCAGAAAAATATCAAGTGGACAGACGCTCAGAAGCTCAACCACATCGGTAAGATGTGCAAGACATCAAATCCTTATAACAGAGTGGAGGTAAACGACTATCCAGAGCTTAATAAGACTGAGGCAAACCTTCTCAAAACTTGTGCAGGTCAGGCAATTCTTTTTGAGACCGATGCAAAGGAGATTTGGGTAAAAGCAAAGTACGGCTACCGCAGCCATAACCGCGCTATGCCGGCAACTGCAGGTTCTGGTTTTAACCTCTTTATCGAGCATCAGGGTGAGTGGAAATGGGCAGCCTCTGTAGTAAATGGTGAGGGCCATGATAAAAATGGTAATTCAAAGATTGAGGCTCCACTCAGAGTTATTAGAAATATGGATGGCTCAACTCATCGTTGTATCCTCTATCTGCCTCTATTTGCAGAGCTTACATATCTTGAGGTTGGTGTTCCTGAGGGTGCAAAACTTAAGGCTATGAAGAATCCTTTCCGCCACAATATTGCAATCTTCGGCTCTTCATTTACTCATGGCTCAGGTGCAACTTGCGCAGGTATGACCTATCCAGCATTCCTTATGCGTCAGACAGGTCTTAACCTCAATAGCTTCGGTATGAGTGGCAATAGTAAGCTACAGAGAGTTATGGGCGAGATTCTTGGTGGTACAAAGGCTGACGCTTATATCTGCGATGCCTTCTCAAATCCAAGCGTACAGCAGATTGGCGAGCGCATTCGTCCGTTCCTTAACGAGATTCGTAAGCAAAATCCTAAGGCTCCTATAATCTTCTTGCGTACTATTTACCGCGATGGTCGCCTCTTTGATACTGCTGCAGAGAAGAAAGAAGCAGATCGTATTGAGTATGTTGATAAACTTATGAAGGAGATTTGCGCTGAGTATTCAGATGTATATTTTATCGATACTCCAGACCAAACCGGTACCGACATGCTGACCTCTGCCGATGGCGTTCACCCATGCTCTTGGGGCTATAAGCGTTGGGCAGATACTATTCAGCCTGAGGTGGTGGAGATACTATCTAAGTACAATATCAAGTAAATTGGGTATTTGCGCTTATAAGTGCATACCTGCTGCCGCTAACAAAAAGTGCCTGCAAAGGGAAATACGCTGGAGTATGTCCCTTCGCAGGCATTTTTGCCGAGCGTGGCATCTACGCCCTTCTAAGCACAAATTGGTGCTTTGATTTGGCGGAGGGGGTGCTTTAATTTGGGCGCGCATCCCTAAGGACCTTAGAGACCCTAAAGTCCTTAGAGACACTAAGGTCAGCGCGCGAAGTTGCGCAAATTTTGTCGTTTGTCATCTTCTGTTCTGCCAAAATGTCATATATTTTAGTCTGACTACTGCCATTTATGTTGTGGTATGCTCTTTTTTGGCAGAAAAAACTCTTTGGCAAGGGGTTTGCTCAACTATATGCCAAACGCAAATGAAAAAAGATTAACAAATAATAAATAAAAAGTTTACAATTATGGGAAAGATTATTGGTATTGACTTGGGAACAACCAACTCTTGTGTTGCTGTAATGGAGGGCTCTGAGCCTGTTGTTATTCCAAACTCTGAGGGTCATCGTACAACCCCTTCTGTTGTTGCATTTACTGATGGTGGCGAGCGCAAGGTGGGAGATCCTGCAAAGCGTCAGGCTATTACAAACCCTAAGCGTACAGTATTCTCTATCAAGCGTTTCATGGGTGAGACTTATGACGCTGTAGCATCAGATATTGCACGCTCTCCATACTCTATCGTGCGTGGTGCAAACAACACCCCAAGAGTAGAGATTGATGGTCGTCAATATACTCCACAGGAGATTTCGGCAATCACTCTTCAGAAGATGAAGAAGACTGCAGAGGACTATCTTGGTCAGGAGGTTACAGAGGCAGTTATCACTGTTCCTGCATACTTCTCAGACTCTCAGCGTCAGGCAACTAAGGAGGCTGGTGAGATTGCCGGTTTGAAGGTCCGCCGTATTATCAATGAGCCTACAGCTGCTGCATTGGCTTATGGTATGGATAAAAAGAATAAGGATATGAAGATTGCAGTTTATGACCTTGGTGG
>JAFWBN010000087.1 GCA_017507075.1 Alistipes sp.
ATGTAGATGTTGTTGGAGGAGTTAACCTAAAGAAGATTTTTGGCTCAAAGGCCTGCTCTATCTTCATTATGCCGCCATCTGTAGAAGAGCTTGAGCGTCGTCTTATAGGCAGAGGTACAGATGCTCCGGAGGTTATAGCCAAGCGTGTGGCTAAGGCAGACAAAGAGATTAGTCGTGCAGCAGAGTTTGACCATATTGTTATAAATGATGTTCTGAGTGATGCTATTGCCGCTACAGAGCAGATTATAGACGCTTTTATTGCCGAGTAATGAAAAAAGTTCTCCTCTATTTCGGCTCGTTTAACCCCGTGCATTGCGGGCATATTGCCCTTGCCGAGTATGCTATCGAAAAGGGTATTGCAGAGGAGGTGGTGCTGATTGTCTCTCCTCAAAATCCGCATAAAGAGACTATAGAACTTGCTGCAGAGTTTGCTCGTTATCAGATGTGTAGTGAAGCATGTCAGACATCCCGTTATCCCGACAAGATAAAGGTCTCGGCTGTTGAGTTTACCTTGCCGCGACCATCTTACACAATAGATACGCTCAATTTTCTGAGTGAAAATTTCGGGGATACAATGAGTTTCTCGATACTTATGGGAGCCGATAACATAGAGAGGTTTGATAGCTGGAAGGAGTATCAGAAAATACTCGACAACTATCCCATATATGTCTATCCTCGCAAGGGTTACTCTCTTGGCAAGTTTGAGGGTCGTGTAACAGAGCTTACAGATGCACCTCTGTTTAATATTTCGGCAACAGAGATAAGAGGTGCTGTAGCTCGCAGAGAGCCGATAACCGACATGGTACCCCCAGCTGTGGCGGCATATATCAGAGACAATAACTTGTGGTCTGCTGCGTTATATATCGCCTTGCTTACTCAACAATTAGAGCAGAATCCCAACTCGGTAGAGGCTCTCTTGGAGCGTGGAACATGGTATTTTCGCAGTAAAGAGTATGCTAAAGCCCGTGCCGACTTTAGACAGGTGCTCAGTATTGACAGTAGCAATAGCGAGGCACAGCAAATTTTGGATTTAATAGATGAACTGACAAATGAATAGACTCAAAATCGCACTCCTTGCAGGTGGAGACTCCTCAGAAAGAGAGATTGCTCTAAATAGTGCCGCACAAATTGCAGCCTCTTTAGATAGTGCAAAGTATGATGTAAAGGTTATAGATTTGCACCATCGCTGTATGACCTACACAGCTCCTGATGGCTCACAGTGGGAGGTTGACAAAAACGATTTCTCGCTTACCGTTGCAGGCAATCGCACACAGTTCGAATATGCGCTTATTATTATCCATGGCACACCTGGCGAGGATGGTAAACTGCAGGGCTACCTTGATATGATGGGCATACCTTACTCATCATGCTCACAAGTATCCTCTGTAATCACATTTGATAAAATCTCAACAAAGCGTGCCGTTGCAGGTTGTGGTATCAACTTGGCGCGTGAGATTTTAATCGGTAAAGATGACACGGTTAATAGCGCAGAGATAGTCGAAAAATTGGGTCTGCCACTCTTTGTTAAGCCAAATGCCAGCGGAAGTAGCTTTGGCGTAACAAAGGTTACAGATGCCTCGCAGATAGACGATGCTGTGGCTCTTGCCCTGACAGAGAGTGATAGAGTGCTTATTGAAGAGTGCATAACAGGCCGAGAAATGGGCTGTGGCGTGGTTGTAACGGCAGATAGAGAGCTATTGCTGCCTATTACCGAGATTGTCTCAAAACGCGAGTTCTTTGACTATGAGGCTAAATATCAGGCGGGACTCTCTGAGGAGATAACCCCAGCACTTATTACAGAAGAGGTCAAGGCTAAACTCAACCGTATGACCCTTGAGGCATATCGAGCATGCCGTTGTAGCGGTATTGTCCGTATAGATTTTATCGTTACCGAGCAGGGTGAGCCATACCTTATCGAGATAAACTCTATACCAGGCATGAGCAGTGGCAGCATAGTCCCAAAACAGGTGCGCGAGGCAGGTATGACACTCGGCGAATTGTATGATATTGTAATCGAGGATTCATTGAAAAGATTTAGACAATGATAGAGATAGATGGCAAAATAGTCAGCACTGATATCCTTACAGAGTTTTTTGCGTGTGATATTTCAGCTTGTAAGGGTCAGTGCTGCATTGATGGAGATTCGGGTGCACCTCTCGATATTGAGGAGGTGGATATTCTTGAGGAGGAGTATGAAAATTACAAACCTTATATGACATCAGAAGGTGCCAAAGCCGTTGAGTCTCAGGGTTTTATGGTCGTGGATGTTGATGGCGACTATACCACACCTCTTGTTGACGGTTGTCAGTGTGCATACTCCTTTGTGAACGACAACGGGATAACATTGTGCGCCATAGAGGCGGCTTATAGAGCGGGGAAATGCTCTTTTAAGAAGCCTATCTCCTGCCACCTCTATCCAATTCGTGTTGTTGAGTTCTCAAATGGTACTTTGGGACTCAATTACCACCGTTGGGGTATCTGCTCCTCGGCTTGTAGCTTAGGTAAGAGACTTGAAATACCAATCTACAAATCCCTCAAAGAGCCAATTGTCCGCCGCTTTGGAGAGGAGTTTTACAAAGCACTTGAGTGTGCAGACGATTTATTGAAACAAACAAAAAGATAATGAAAATACTACTTATCATATTTGCGGCATTGACCCTAACCTTTTCTGTTAATGCCCAGCAGAGCGGAACAGATAGCACTGCTGTAGTAAAAAGCTCTGTTGCCGCCATAAAACCGCTGCAATCAGCCGTTGTGGTTGATACACTTAGAACCGAAAATCCAAATCTCTCAATCGTTCTCTTTAACGATAATACATGGAGATATGTCCAAAATCGCACTTTAGAGCAGGACTCGACTCTCTTTGGCAAATATTGGGATACAGAGAATATCTCCGCATACAGAGGCGTAAAATACGACTCATTGCCATCCTCTGTGGCTATAAATCTTGTCGATAGCCTTAAAAATTATCGCTATCCTCATATGGGCCGTATCACCTCGCGCTATGGTATGCGCCGCCGTAGAGCCCATAACGGAATAGACTTGGCTCTCAAAGTGGGCGATACAATATGCTCTGCCTTTGATGGCCGCGTGAGATACTCTAAGGCAACAGATACAGGCTACGGAACACTTATAATCATCCGCCACGATAACGGCCTTGAAACATACCACGGACACCTCTCCGCCCGCCTTGTGGAGGAGGGAGATAGGGTTGTGGCAGGTCAGCCTATAGCCCTTGGTGGAAATTCGGGCAGGAGTACAGGCCCACACCTCCATTTTGAAACCCGATACTACGGACAATCTTTTGATCCTGAGAGAATTATAAACTTCAAGACGGGCGAGCTGCGTAGAGACTACTTTTTGCTTAAAAAGAGCTATTTCAGCATCTATTCCAAGTACGAGCAGGACTTTAACGCCGAGAGCGAACTCTATGCCGCAGATAAAGCTGAGGCGGCACAATCTGCCGAGAAGAGATACTACCGCGTGCGTAGTGGCGATAACTTGGGACTCATTGCCCGTCGCCACCATACCACCGTCTCCGCCCTCTGTCGTCTCAACGGTATTAAATCGACATCTATTTTGCAGATTGGGAAGGTTTTACGCGTTAAGTAATTAGCATTTGCACTTATAAGGGCATACCTGCTTCCGCTAACAAAAAGTGCCTGCAAAGGGAAATACGCTGGAGTATGTCCCTTCGTAGGCATTTTTGCCGAGCGTTGCATCTACGCCCTTCTAAGCACAAATAGGGCGGTACTTAATGCACCACTCTGACGACAAATTGGGCGGTGCTTTGATTTGGTGGAGGTTGAACTTTAATTGAGCGGAGTAACGATAAATGTTATTGTGCATCTGACCCTGATTTGGCGGAGAGGTACTTTAATCTTGGCGCGAGTCCCTAAGGACTCTATTTTTTTGCGCAAATAAAAATGTTTTGTTAGGACTTTGAATTTTGCGTAGCTTTGGTTACCTTTGTGGGTTAGAAACAAAATAACAAAAGATATGGTAATTTTAGTATTAAATTGCGGTAGTTCGTCGATAAAATATCAGGTTATCGACATTTATCAGGATGGTCATAATCTGCTCGCCAAGGGTCTTGTAGAGCGTATTGGTCTTGCAGAGGGCGACCTTACTCACAAGCCTGTAGGCAAAGAGGTATTCAAGTTGCACCAGCCGATTGCAGACCACACGACAGGTATTCGTTTGGTTCTTGATGCGCTGACAGACCCTGTTCACGGAGTTATCTCGTCTCTTGACTGTGTTAAAGCTGTCGGTCATCGTGTGGCTCACGGCGGAGAGTATTTTGCTCAAAGTTGTCTTGTTACCGAGGATGTGAAGGAGAAGATTCGTTCACTCTTTGATATTGCACCACTTCACAACCCTGCAAACCTTGAGGGTATTCTCTCAATTGAGAAGGTGTTGCCAGAGGTTAAGCAGGTGGCTGTATTTGACACCTCGTTCCACCAGACTATTCCTGCTGTAAACTATCTCTATGCTCTGCCTTATGAGTATTACGAGAAGTATCGCGTGCGTCGTTACGGTTTCCACGGCACAAGCCACAAGTTTGTTGCAGGTGTAGGAGCTGCTCTTGCGGGTCTTGATATTCAAAATTCGAAGATTATAACCTGCCACATCGGTAATGGAGCCTCTGTTACGGCTATCAAGAACGGTTGCAGTGTATGTACTTCAATGGGATTCTCTCCTGTAGATGGTCTTGTGATGGGTACACGCTGTGGAGATGTTGACCCATCGGCTCTGCTCTTTATTGCCGAAAAAGAGGGCATGAACCTTGCAGATATCAACACCATGATAAACAAACGCTCAGGTGTTGAGGGCGTTTCGGGCGTGTCAAGCGATATGAGAGACATTGATGCCGCTTATGAGGCAGGAAATTCTCGTGCTATCCTTGCAAGAGACATATACTACTCACGCGTAAAGCAGTATATCGGCAAGTATGCAGCCCTTATGGGTGGTGTTGACCTTGTTATCTTTACTGGAGGCGTAGGCGAGAACTCTTGGGAACTCAGAGAGGGTGCTACATCAGAGCTACAGTATATGGGTATTGCTCTTAATGATGAGGTTAACCGCAAAACTCGTGGTACAGATACCATTATCTCTGCTCCTGACTCAAAAGTTAAGGTGGCAGTAGTGGCTACAAACGAGGAGTTGGTAATTGCTACAGACACATACAATATTTTGTTGTAATAATAGCGTATTTACTGCCGCTAATGTCAAATGCTTGCTTGGCTGTATTTATTGATACTATTCTGCACAAACATTTGCCATTGAGCGTTGCAAATTCACTATTCTGACAACAAAATTGATAAGAAAGAAGTAAAAAAGTATAAAAAACAGTAATAATGAAACATTTACAAGAGATAGTAGAGGCTGCAAAACAGCGTGGTAGAAAGCGTCTTGCAGTGGCATATGGACAGGATTCTCACACCATTGAGGCTGTATATGATGCGTACAATGAGGGTTTGGTAGAGCCAATTCTTTATGGAGACCGTATTGTTATTGAGCAGGTTTGCAAGCAGCTAAATATAGACAGCAGCGTTTTCCGTATTATTGACGAGAAGAGCGACATTAAGGCTGCAGCTCTTGCAGCAACAGCAGTCGCAACAGGTGAGGCAGATGTGCTTATGAAGGGTATGCTGCCAACAGACAAGTATATGCGTGCAATTCTCAATAAAGACTTGGGTCTCTGTCCTCCAAAAGGCGTGTTGAGCCATGTCTCTGTCTTTGAGTGGAGCGGTTATCACAAACTTTTGCTGGCTTCAGATATTGCAATTATCCTTCAGCCGGATATTAAGCAGAAGCAGAAGCAGATTGAGTATCTGCGTCAGGTTGCGGTATCTTTAGGCGTTGTAACTCCGAAAATCGGCTGTGTAGCTCCATCTGAGCAGGTTCTTCCTGCCTCTGTGTCATCAATCGAGGGAGCTATGCTTGCAAAGATGGCAGACCGTGGTCAGCTGGGTGATGTGGTTGTGGATGGTCCACTTTCATTGGATGTAGCCCTTTTTAAGGAGGTTGCAGAGCACAAGAAGGTTAAGGGCTCCATTATCGCGGGAGATGTGGATGCACTACTCTTCCCAAATATTGAGTCAGGTAATGTATTCTTCAAGTCTGTTTCTCACCTTGCAGGTGGAGAGATTGCTGCAATTGTTATGGGTGCAAAGGTCCCTTGCGTGCTGACCTCTCGCGGAGACTCTGCTGCCTCAAAGAAGTATTCTATAGCCCTTGCGTGCCTTGTAGCACGATAGGGTAGTGTTGTAGAGCCGAAATTGCTCCTTTGTGGGGGTAGTTTCGGCTATCTTTAATCCGATAAAACCTAAAGCAGATGAAGATTCTGATTCTCAACGGAGCAAACCTTAACCTTCAGGGTACAAGAGATAGAGGCGTATATGGCAGCCAAACCTTTGAGCAGTTTATACCCCGTTTGCGCGATAAGTATAGTGATATTACAATAGATTATCATCAGACAAATATCGAGGGCGAGATTGTCTCAGTTTTGCATAACTCTGTAGGCAATTATGATGGTGTGCTGCTTAATGCAGGCGGATATACCCATACATCAGTGGTTATTCGTGATGCTATTGCTGCCATTGATACCCCTGTTGTAGAGATTCATATCTCAAATATCGCAGCACGAGAAGAGTTCCGCCATACAACACTTATCGGAGGTGTTGCCATTGGCTCTATTGTAGGGTTTGGACTTGACTCCTATACCCTTGGTGTTGAGGCTCTTAAGCTGCATCTTGCAGAGTAAAAATCATGGCGGAGCAACTCAGAGATAAGGTTACTCGCGGCGTTGCGTGGAGCATAGCAGAGAAGGTCGGCTCAATGTTACTGCAGATGGTTGTCAGTATCGTTGTGGCAAGACTACTTATGCCTGAGGATTTCGGAGTGCTTGCCATACTTACATTTTTTACCGCTTTAGGTGTAGTGTTTGTGGATAGCGGATTCTCGCAGACACTTATACGCAAGTCAAATCCTACAGATGACGACTACAAGACTGTCTTTGTCTTTAATATCGTGGTCTCAGTGGCTCTGTATGCTATATTTGTGGCTCTAAGTCCGACCCTTGCAGCATACTATAACCTGCCTGTAATTGCAGAAATCGCCCCTGTGCTGATGTTGCTTTTGCCTCTTGGGGCTATGGGCGTTATACAGAATACAATTTTTGCCCGACAATTTCGCTTTGCCCTGCTGTCAAGGATAAACTTTGCCGCCTCAGCTGTATCGGGTGCTGTGGCTATAGCTATGGCATTGCTTAGTTGTGGCGTGTGGAGCCTTGTGGGTCAGAGACTCTCGCAGATGGCTGTAAAGTCGGCACTGCTGTGGATTTACGGCAGTTGGCGATGTGAGGGTAGTGTTAATAGGTCGGCACTTGCCTCAATGAGCGGATTCTCTTTCAGACTTATGGGTACAGATGTAATATCATATCTGTATAACAATATATCACAGCTGTTTATCGGCAAAATCTACTCAGCCGATAGCTTGGGTTACTTTAATCAGGCACAGAAGCTTAAAGAGCTACCCGTAACCTCGGCAGTGCAGTCGTTCCAGAGTGTTACATATCCTGCGCTGGCAAGTATCAAAGATAACGCAGAGAAACTTGCCGATAGTTATCTGCGCGTGATGATGATTACGGCAGCTGTGATGACACCTGTAATGGTGGGCATGATTGCTGTGGCAGACGATATGTTTATGTTACTGCTCGGTGAGCGTTGGATGCCGACTGTTCCATATTTTAAGATTCTTTCGCTGTCGGGTATCTTCTACCCGCTCTCTATGATAGCCTACAATATACTCAAAGTTGGTGGTGAGGGCTTTGTGATAATTCGTTTGGAGATTATAAAAAAGGCGATAATGACGCTGATACTTGTTTTTGCTATTCCTCTATCTGTTGAGGCAATAGCGTGGGGTCTTGTGGCAATGTCAGTGGCTGAGTTTACTCTTAACATTATCGCCTCTCTTAAGTATGTGCAACTGACACTATGGAGAGTATTTAGAACTCTGCTCCCTATTTTACTGCTCACTGCAGCGATGTATTGCGCAGTTACATTTATAACCCCTTATCTTGCAGGATTTTCGCTCTTTATGAGATTTGCTACTCAGATAGCAGTTGGCGTTGTGGTCTATGCCCTTGGAGCAATTGTCTTCAGAGTTGCCTTTGTACGGGAGATGATAGAAATCTTGGGTAGTTTTAGAAAGTAGGGTGGCTAAATATCTTTTCAGCCACCCTGCTATCTTACTTAGTATGCTACAACCCTTATGTGATTTGGATTGTTGTTTGCTACATCTTTGTTGGACTGCTGTGTAGCAAATACAATAGGAATCATAAAGGTACGATTGAAAGCCTTCTTATCCTCCCACTTTGGAGCCTTGGCAAAGACTTTGAGTACCTGATCTGCAAATGCCTTGTGCTGTGATTTAACAATTTTTACATCCTTTATCTCTCCTGTAGCATCTACACTGAACTGTGCAAATACTGTATCTGACAGATTTTGCTCTTTTAACTCTGCAGGATACTGAATTTGAGTCTTTATCCACATGTTAAATGAGTTCAAGTCTGTTACAGTTATCGGATTGCTGACAACACTCTGTTCTGCCTCTTTTGCCACAGCCTGAGCCTCAGTAAACGAGAAGAGCGAAATCAAAATAGCCAATACCGGAACTACCGCCAATTTGCGTAGCAGAGCGTATCTGCCACTGTTACTTTTCAGAATCATTTTTAATCGTTTTTTAGTTAATGAATTATGCAAACCGTTGGCTATGTCCGGACTATAACCAAACAGATGCTTTAGAAGTGTTGTTACATATATTTTAGCCTCATATCCGCTACTTATAACATCGCTGTCAGCCTCAAATTCGTGCGCCTCTGTAAGCCTCTTGGATGCAATCCATGCAAAAGGATTCCACCACAGCAGGGCCTTGATTGCCTCCATTACAAGTCGCTCTAAGGAGTGGTTGTGCGCAATATGACTGCGCTCGTGTGCCAAGATGGTCTCTATATCCTCTGCGCTTGTTTGAGAGCTGATGTATATAGTGTTGAAAAATGAGAACGATGCAATTTTATCCTCTGAGCGCACTATTGTAACTCTGCCATCTCTGCTTTTGTTCGCCTTTTTACTTATGCGGTAGATGTTTAACAGCTGCACAACAACACTGCTTGCACATATCGCAACGCCTAAACCATATATCACAGCAACAATTAAACCTACATTTATACTGCTACTTGAGGCATTTTCAACCATAGCAGCCTCAATCTGCCCAATTACAATCTGCTGTGTGGCAGGGATGATTTCTGCACTCCATACAGGTATGTTGAGCATCGGAATTACAGCCGAAACTACAACAGAGAGCAGCAAGTATAACCTGCAAAAGCGAAAATCTGTGTTGCGCTCCAAAAGTAGAGAGTATATCGCCGTTAGCACTCCACTACATATCAAAACCTCGATTATATATATAAATATGGTATGCATACTATCTGTTTTTTATCTGTTCTACAATCTCCAAAATCTCGTCCATCTCGCCAACGGATATATCCTCCTTTTTGCCGAAAAATGAGACCAACTGCGACAGCGAGCCGCCAAAGTAGTTGTTAAGCATCGACTTTGCTACATCCGAAGCATACTGCTCCCTCTTAATGGTAGGGTAGTAACGATGACCCCTCCCCTCAACTGTGTGTGCAACAAAACCCTTGTTCTCCAAAATCTTGATAAATGTTGCAACAGTCGTATATTTAGGCTTAGGCTCAGGCAGAGTGTTAATAATCTGGTTTACCGTAGCCTCGTTAAGCGACCAAAGTGCCTGCATTACCTCCTCCTCGCCGCGTGTAAGTGTCTGATTTTGCTCAAGTGTTTTCATATCATCTAAAAGTTTAGTACAAAAGTATAACTAAAAATTTAGATATGCAAATATTTCTACTAATTTTTTAGATGTAAAGTGTAAAAAAATAAAAACAGCGACCCGTGGGTTTTGGTCGCTGTTTTTGTAACTTATTATTTTTCAAAGAGATATATATCTTCGCTTGGATGTTGCATATTGTAATGTTCGCGAGCGAATTTTTCGAGATACTCATCGCTACTTGTCAGTTGGTGGATAATTATACTATCAGCTGCAATTCTATTCTCATAGTAGGAGCGAGTTCTCTCTAAGTTGCGGATTTCGACTCTCAGCTTTATTATAGAGACAACAGAACTACCTATAATAAAGAGGGTAAAGACAGAGACAACAACTGTAAGGATGCGCCAAAACATGGTTGTTGCATCTTGGAACATGCTCTTTACGGCATTTACTATCTTTGCACTCTTTTTCACAATTAAGGTATGTGCATAAATTTATGACTCTGGATAGATATACTCCACTTTGGGTGGCTTTTGGCATACTCTACAATGCTCTCCATCATCACTTCAGAGCGACTCCACTCCGGTTGCAGGTAGAGCAGGCACTTGTCTGAGACCCTCTCTGCGTTTTGTTCTGCCCACTCAAAATCCTCGGCTGTCTCAATGATTACCTTCAGCTCGTCAGCTTTGTCAAATGCCTGAGGCAGAGGTGGTTGCTTGCGTTTTGGCGACAGACATACCCAATCAAAAGTGCCGCTAAAGGGGTGTGAGCCTGAGGTTTCGAGGAATATCTGCAGACCCTCCTCTTTGAGTCTTTTTGTCAGAGGGTCAAGAGGGTAGAGCAGTGGCTCCCCGCCCGTAATTACGATAGATTTAGCACTACACTCTACAGCACGACGCACAACAGTCTCAATATCTGTCGGAGGAAAGAGTTTAGGATTCCATGTATATTTGGCATCACACCACTTGCAGCCCACATCGCATCCTCCAAGACGGATAAAGTATGCAGGTTTGCCGGTATGAAATCCCTCGCCCTGTATGGTGTAGAAATCCTCTACCAAGGGGAGTAATGCTCCGCCCAAAAGAGTCTCTGTACTACTCATTTGTAACTACATAAATATCTTTCAGACCGCGACCCGTCTGGTTATAGTCAAGGCCGTAGCCTACGATAAACTCGTTGCCAATCTCCATGGCTACATACTTTATATCTCTGTTGTAGAGATACTTATCAGGCTTGAAGAATAGAGAGCAGACCTCTACGCTTTTTGGGTTGAGGCTCTGAAGATACTCTATCATGTAATTTATGCTGTGGCCTGTCTCAACAATATCCTCGACAAGGATAATATCTCTGTCTGTGATGTCAAAGTCAATACCGAGTTTCTGCTTTACGCAACCTGTGGATTGAGTACCCTGGTAGGAGGATACCTGCATAAAGGTTACCTCGTTCACAAAATTGACCTTGCGAACTACATCAGACAGAAAGACAAATGCTCCACAAAGCACACCTACAAAAATTGGAGGCTTCTGGCAAGAGGAGTAGTCTCTGTCGAGCTGTGCAGCAACCTTTGCTACGGCTGCGTCAATCTGCTCAGCACAAATCATTATCTCAAAAGTACGGTCAAGAAGTTTAATTTTATTCATAGTCGGGTCAGTTTTTCTGTTTTTACTCGTATCTGCCGCTCTTAAGGCGGTTTACCTCGTCTGTTGTAAGGAAACGCCATGCTCCGCGCTTAAGATTCTTCTTGGTAAGTCCTGCGTAATATACTCTGTCGAGTTTTGTAACCTGATAACCTAAATGCTCAAACATACGGCGCACGATACGGTTGCGACCTGAGTGAATCTCTACACCTACGCTCTTTTTGTCATCCTTGAGCCACGAGATTTCGTCAAAGTATGCCTCGCCATCCTCAAGGGTTACACCCTCGGCAAGGGTATCAAAGTCGGCTCGGGTCAGAGGCTTATCCAAAGCCACCTCGTAAATCTTCTTCTTCTTGAGGGATGGATGGGTAAGGGTGCGGGTAATATCGCCGTCATTTGTGAAGAGCAATAGACCAAGAGAATTCTTGTCGAGTCTGCCTACAGGGTAAATTCTCTCTGTGCAAGCTCCTGAGACAAGCTCCATAACGGTCTTGGCTGCATGGTCATCCTCAAGGGTGGTTACATAGCCCTTAGGCTTGTTAAGCAGAATATAGACATGTTTTTCGCCCTGAATCTTCTCGCCATTAAAGCGCACCTCGTCTCCAGGAAAAACCTTTGAGCCAAGCTCGGTTACAATAACTCCATTTACGCTTACAAGACCTGCTGCAATAAGTTCGTCAGCCTCACGACGGGAGCATACTCCTGATTGGGCAACATAGCGATTTAGGCGTACCTCGCCTGTCTGCTTATTGGGGTTGAACTTAGGGTAGCTCCTCTTCTGCTCACGGTTTGTATCCTTGTAACCCTCCTGACTCTTGCCAAAAGGCTTTCTGCCCTTGCTCTCTCTATCTTTATGCTCAAACTTGTTTCCTTTAGCAAATGGTTTTCTGCCCTCAGAGCCTTTTTTGCCAAATGAGTTTGGTGCAGAGGTACGAGATGGGCGTTTTTTGCTTTCAAAGCTATGCTCACTGCGTTCACTTATCTCTGTGCACTCTGAATAAAAGCTCTCTTTGAGACGATTATCCTCAGTAAAGTGAGGGTTGAAAGATGCTCTGCGTGGGCGTGATGATTGTCTGTCTGCACGCTCTGCGCGCTCTTTTGGTGCGGTACGCACGCGCTTGTCCTTTGCAAAGCGAGACAAGGTGGTGCTGTTTTCGGTATTAAATTTTGCCATTGTTTCCTGTTTTGTGCGCAAAAGTAGTCAAAAAATCCCCTGCCACAAAGTACAGGGGGTTAAAAATAACCACTTATTTTGCTTTTCCGCCAGATTGTGTGATTCTTACATTTGCAGAGACCTGAAAACTCTGTACTGTAACGGTTGCAGAACGCTCGGATTAGGTTGTATTTGGTTGTACATTAAAGCATATACCTGAAGTCCAAGCGGCAAGGGCGCGTGAGGTGTCATAGTTGTTGATAACCTTCTCAAAGACAAGTCAGCCATCAACAGGCACCATATCGCCGTTCTCGTCCTTCTCCCAGCCTGAGTCGTCATGGTAGGTGATGCGCACATCATCTACACCTGTACTCTTGACAGGGATGATAATCTCTCCGCCACTTGCAGGTACTATGTAACTTGTCTCACTGAAAGAGACACCTGGCTCGTCCAACTCTTTGCATGATGCCAAAGTAAGCATCACAAGTGCAATGTAAAATAACTTTTTCATAACTTTTTAGTTTTTGTTATTCTCTATTTTGTTACAAAAGTAGCAAATAAGTACATAATCTCCAAATTTTAGCTATTTTTGCGTCATGAACAGAGAGATTTTTCGTATAGCCATCCCAAATATCATCTCAAGTATCACCGTTCCGCTTATGGGTATTGTCTCAACTGCCATAGCGGGACATACAGGAGACAGCGCACAGACTATAGGCGCACTTGCAATCGGAGTCTCAATCTTCAACTTTATATATTGGAACTGCTCCTTTATCCGCATGGGAACAAGCGGACTTACTGCTCAAGCCTTTGGTGCTGAGGACTTTAGAACTACAACAGCGATGCTTGTAAGGGCTGTGGCAGTATCTGTGGCTTTAGGCGCGGTAATACTTATACTCCAATACCCCTTAGGCGAGCTGTCGCTATGGATGATGAACGGAACAGAGATTGTCTCCGACTACTTCTACGCCAGAATATGGGCAGTCCCTGCAGGTATTATGCTCTTTGGACTCAATGGCTGGTTTACGGGCATGCAGAATGCTGTGATACCTATGTGTACATCGGTATTTATCAATATACTCCATGTGCTGCTCAGTCTGTGGTTTGTCTTTGGATGCAACATGGGCATTGTGGGTATTGCATACGCCTCGGTGGTATCTCAATGGAGTGGCATGATACTCTCTGTGGTGCTGCTTGTCATCTTCTTCAGGCATACGCTTGTAAAGGTTGAGGTGTCCCAAATCCTTGACCTTAGCAGCCTTAAAGAGTTCTTTGCGGTCAATAGAGATATTATTATCCGTACCTTCTGCATTGTGGCTGTCTATACCTTCTTTACAGCCGCTTCAGCACGCATGGATAGTGCAACAATACTTGCTGTCAATACTATGCTCATGCAGCTGTTTACCCTCTTCTCATATATGAACGACGGCTTTGCGTATGCTGCCGAGGCTCTGACGGGCAGATTTATAGGCGCGAAAGATATAGCCTCGCTACGCTCTTGTCTTAAGAGGTGTGTTGTCTGGGCTATGGGTACGGCAGTTGTCTGCATAACTATATATATAGGTTGGTGGCAGGATATCTTCAGTCTCTTTGTGGGCGATACCTCCTCGCTGCCTCAAATTCTTACTGTGGCAGAGGAGTATATCGGCTGGGTTATTGCAGTACCCGTAGCTGCAGCACTGCCTTTCCTTATGGATGGAATTATGGTGGGTGCAACCCTTACACGCATACTGAGAAACTCTATGCTTGTCTCAACTGCTGCATATTTTGCCATATACTACTGTCTAACCCCAATTATAGGCAATAACGCCCTCTGGCTCGCCTTTACAGCATATATGGCAATAAGAGGCATTGCGCAATACTATATGTCCCATAGCCTTAAGGATGTCTATGACAAGGCTTTGTAGCTGCGAAGTATAATATTTTTACTATCTTTGTGCTATGGATTTTAAGTTGGTGTCGGAATATAGTGCCACGGGAGACCAGCCTGAGGCTATAAGGGAGTGTCTCAAGACCTTTGAGGCAGGGGTTGACTGCTGTACTCTGCAGGGCGTAACAGGCTCAGGAAAGACATTTACGATGGCAAATGTTATAGAGACTCTCAATACGCCGACCCTCGTTCTGAGCCACAATAAAACCCTTGCAGCACAGCTATATAGCGAGTTTAAGAAGTTCTTTCCTGATAATGCTGTAGAGTATTTTGTCTCATACTACGACTACTACCAGCCTGAGGCCTATCTGCCTGCCACAGATACATATATCGAAAAAGACCTCTCTATAAACGACGAGATTGAGAAGATGCGACTCTCGACTACTGCCACACTGCTCTCAGGCAGAAGAGATGTGATTGTGGTCTCAAGTGTCTCGTGTCTCTACGGCATTGGAAATCCAGCCGATTTTCATGCCAATACCCTTACCCTTAAGGTAGGTCAGATAATAAACCATAAACAGATACTCTACCGCCTTGTCGATGCACTCTATACCCGCACTGAAACAGAGCTTACCCCCGCAACATTTCGCGTAAAGGGCGAGACTATAGATATTATGGCAGCATTTGGAAATAGTTGCTACCGTATTCTGTTTTTTGATGACGAAATTGAGTCCATCTTTGCTATAGATCCCCTCTCAGGGCAGCGTTTAGACTCGCTTACAGAGGTGAATATCTTCCCTGCAAACCTATTTGTAACAACCAAAGAGAGGGCTGCAAAGGCTGTGAGCCAGATATATATAGATATGGGTAAGCAGGTAGCCTTCTTTGAGAGCGAGGGCAGGGCAACCGAGGCTAAGAGGATAAAACAGAGGGTCGAATATGACCTTGAGATGATTAAAGAGCTTGGCTACTGCCCCGGTATCGAGAACTACTCACGATACTTTGATGGACGCAGCGCAGGCACACGACCTTTCTGCCTTTTAGACTACTTCCCTGAGGATTTTCTGCTTGTTGTGGATGAGAGCCATGTAACACTGCCTCAAGTGCGTGCTATGTTTGGTGGAGATAGGGCAAGAAAGGAGAATCTTGTCGAGTATGGCTTTCGCTTGCCTGCTGCAAGGGATAACCGACCTTTGCGCTTTGAGGAGTTTGAGGCTCTGACAAGGCGAACTCTCTATGTCAGTGCCACACCTGCAGACTATGAGATTATGCGCTCCGAAGGCTCTGTTGTCGAGCAGATTATAAGGCCTACAGGACTTATTGACCCACCTATGGAGGTGAGAAGTAGCCAAAATCAGATAGACGACCTAATCGAAGAGATAAACCTCCGCACTGCAAAGGATGAAAAGGTGATAGTTACAACCCTCACAAAACGCTCTGCTGAGGAACTTTCAACATACTTTGACCGTATGGGCCTCAGATGTAGGTATATACACTCGGATATAGACACCCTTGAGAGAGTGCAAATCCTTGAGGACTTGAGAAACGGACTGTTCGATGTGCTTATAGGCGTAAATCTGCTGCGTGAGGGTCTCGACCTTCCTGAGGTCTCCCTTGTTGCAATTATAGATGCTGATAAAGAGGGTATGCTCAGAAATGTCCGCGCCATAACCCAAATTGCAGGTCGTGCAGCACGACATCAGCACGGTCTTGTGATTATGTATGCAGATGTGGTAACTAAAACCATGCGCCAATCCATTGAGGAGAGTAACCGCCGTCGTGAAAAACAGATTAGATATAATATGGAGCATGAAAAAATGCCCCGTAAAGCACATAAAAGCGGTAATACTCAACTACTTACTACTACAGATATAGCACAAAAAGAGTCTGCCGAAAACCTTACTCACGGCTCAGAACTCTCTATAGATGAACTTATAGCCCAGGCCCGCAGTGATATGGAGAGGGCGGCAAAATCTCTTGACTTCCTTGCCGCAGCACGATACCGAGACCGTATGTATGAACTGCAAAAACTTAAGGAAGGCTCTATAAATTAGTAAAAATTCTTAAAGACAACACAAATAAAGGATGGTCGGGGCGTACATGCGTTGAGACATGTACCGGTGTGCAAACAGAAAATAAACAGAAAGATGTGTAAAACATATCAAAGATAAAAGAATCAGTTATCTTGACCGACCACCCTTCGTGCCTTTTTGTTGCAATCCATGTACCAAAAAGAGTATTTTTCTCAAATTTTTCTCACATAAGAAAAGTGAGAAAAGTTACTTGAGGCTTACCACAAATTTGACAACCCACCTCCACCACTCTGTAAGGGTCTGCCAATACTCTGTAGCAAGTTTGACAAAGGAGTCTATAACCCCGAAACGGATACTCAGAAGTAGCACTGTAAGGTTTATAATCCACATTGCGGGGATAAAAAATGTTGACCTTGCCACACCTACATTGGTGATATCTGTCTGGTGCAGTCCTGTCTGCTTTCTGAAACAGCTTATATGAAAGGCTACCGTAATGCCTATCATAATGTCGAAGATGTAGAGTGATTTTGCTGCTCCGAGTTCTCTGAGAAACAGCAACAGATATGTAAATATTGGCAGACAGTATGGCGCAAGCGATATAAATATATCTCCAAACCTCAGCCCTCCGCTGTGGCTCATTACACCTGTACCTTGTCGAGCCTCAAAGGAGTGAATTTTTCGTAAAAACATCATCCCCACAATGGTATGAGACAGTTCATGTGAGAAAGTTTGCAGCCACTCAAGGTTTTTGTTGAAAATCCTGAAGATGCTCAGTATAAAGTATGCCGCCATGCCTATACCTATATATTTATAGAGTGTGTAGTGTGCAATACCCCACTTTACAGCAGGTATAAGCTCTGTAATCCCTAAGGCAAGGACAAGAATTATAATCGGATAGAACAGAAAACGAAACATATCAAACAATTTGACAGCAAAGTTAGCCAATAAAAGTTAGAAAACAAGAGGTTTGCAGAATAGTTTGTTTACAACTCTGTCGCGCATAAGTACCATGTCGCTGAAGTTTCGGGATATATTCTGCACAATGTCGTTGTAGTTGTCGCTACCATCCTCTCTGAGGTGGTAGTATGGCTTTATGGAGAAACAGTTTGGATGTTCAAAGATTGTGTGGAGTAGTGTTCTGTCCGAGTTTCCGCATGAGTGTCCCATTATATATACCTGAAAAGGCATGCTGTCAAGGGTTTGTAACAGTTTGCGGTAGTTATCCCGCTCAAGATATTTGAAGGTCTTTATGTTTGACAAAAAATTGTTGTCGTTCAAATTCACAATCTTTTTGTAGCCATCGTCTATCTCGTCTCCATATCCGAAAATTATCGATTCGGGGTTGTCCAAACTGCCGTGTATATGGTTTATGGATATATTCTGGCTGCCTTTGGTGTATAATGCTGCAGTATTTGTGTAGTTGAAGTTTAGGAGCAGTATGGAATTTGGGGTAAAACTCTTTGAATTTTGTCGGAATATACTACTGAGAGATGTTAGCGATTTTGTTGCAATATCACACTCGTTAAATGGTGCAAAAATCTGCTCTGATATAGAGCTAATCATCATATTTTCAGATATTTGCGCGTTTATAGAGTGCAAATACTCTATAAGCGCGATTTTAATCTTCTCAAGCTCATTGTTGAGTTCACAAGCCCCTTGGGACAGTCCATTTTCCTCGATACTTTTCAGTAAGCTGTAATACTCATTTTCTATATCGACCCAATTTTTTGTCTCAACGGAGTTGTTGATATTGTCAAAAAATGTCGATTTTGCACGCAGCGTAACACGAGAGCTGTGAGCCTTTATATGCTCTTCAATATCTCTCCTCGACTTTACGGGAGTATATAGTATATCATCAAAAAGGTCTAAAGCCAAGCCCTGAGACCTTAATCTTAGCTCTGGTGTGATGTTGTTGTATCCGCAAATAATAAACTCGTCTTCATATCTCAACAGATTGCAAGATGCAAGCTTTTGAGCCGTATTCTGCCAATATCTACTGATAAACTCTGCATAGCTGGTCTTCAACCCATGCGCCAAATCAAATCCGTTGCCGATAATAACTACTCTGTTCATAAATAATATCTAATTATAATTACAAAGTTAAGAATCTTATCTCATTTTTTTTGTATATTTGTAGCGAAAATACAGCGTAATGAGAAGGAAGTACCTCTTTTTTGATATAGACGGCACTCTTGCGGCAGGCGGATATGGTAACACATATATCCCCGAATCGACCCAAAAAGCCCTAAAACTCCTGCATGACTTGGGACATTGTTTAGCTATTGCCACAGGTCGCTCACAGGCCATGGCAGTGCAATATATGCAGGAGTTGGGCTTTGAAAATATGGTTAGCGATGGCGGCTATGGAGTAACCGTTGAGGGTAAACTGCTCGGTATTACACCCCTGCCAAAACAAGATGTCGTTGCTGTTATAAACGAGTGTAAACAGAAAAATATCCCATGGGCTCTGCAGGTGGATAACACCACAGTCAGAGTGGCCCCAGATAATAGGTTTGAAGAGTTCACGCACGATGTCTATATGCAAACCCGTATCGTCGAGGGCCTTGACCCTGAAAATTACGACAATATCTATAAAGCATATATCGCCTGCTTTGAGCCTACAGAGCAAACCCTTGACTCACTGAAAAATGTGCCGTGGGGACGCTTCCATAAAGAGTACCTCTTTGTCGAACCGTCAGATAAAGCCTACGGTATCCGTAAAATCATGGAGTATTTCGGCGCAGACCCCTCCGATGTCATCGTCTTTGGAGATGCCGCAAACGATCTGTCCATGTTCGTTGACGGCTGGACAAAAGTCGCTATGGGCAACGCCATCGACGCCCTCAAACAGCGTGCAGATTATATCACTACGGATGTGGATAAGGATGGGATATATAATGCTTGCAAATATCTGAATTTGTTGTGAAAACAGCACAACTACTTCCGCTAACAAAAAGTAGCCGCAATGGGAAATACGCTTAGTATGTCCCATCGCGGCTATTTTTGCCGAGCGTGGTATTTGCACTATTCTGACAACAAATTAGGGCATTTGCACTTATAAGGGCATACCTGCTTCCGCTAACAAAAAGTGCCGACAATGAGCAGTACGAAGAGTACAGCCCATCGTCGGCATTTTTGCCGAGCGTGGCATCTACGCCCTTCTAAGCACAAATAGGGCGGTACTTGATGTGCCACTCTGACGACAAATTGGGTACTATAATTTAGCGGAGGGGTGCTTTAATCTTGGCGCGCGTCCCTAAGGACCTTAGAGACCCTAAAGTCCTTAGAGACACTAAGGTCAGCGCGCGCAGAGTAATGGCAAATGACACTGAATAGCAACGGGCTTTCAGCCCTAAATGGCATACAATAGCGCGCTGTGCGCGCAGTATTAAGGGCTTTAGCCCGCTGTCATTTTTTGTTATTCGCTGTTATTTGTCATTTTGCGCTTTCCCTATTTCCGCAATTCTTGTTAAAATCGGCTAAAAAATATCTGTTAAGGGTAGTAAAGTTTTTAATTTACAATTAAAATAATTATCTTTGCGTAATTATAGATTAGTCATTGCAGATTATGGAAGAACAGAGATTGATAGATGTAATCGTACAAGCGGTTCAGGATAAAAAGGGCAAAGGTGTTGTAACTCTTGACCTTAGTGGCATGGATGGGGCGATATGCTCTCATTTTGTTGTTTGTAATGCGGACTCGACCACGCAGGTTTCGGCTATTGCGGATGCTGTAGAGGAGGCTGTCTATCTGAAGTTGGGTGAGAATCCATGGAGGGTAGAGGGCAAGCAGATGGGTCTGTGGGTTGCTATGGACTACATTGATGTTGTTGTCCATATTTTCCAGACAGAGCTTAGGGATTACTACAAGTTGGAAGAGCTTTGGGCAGATGCTCCGATGGTGGAGTATGAGGATGTAGAGTAGCACTTTTTTGCTCAGAGGACAATTTTAGCGGTCTGAGAGCCGTTATATTCTGATAAAATGTGTAAACTATGGCAAAGAAAAAGAGAACAAAAAAGAGTAATATGATAGATTTGCGTCCAAACATGATGTGGTTTTGGACTGTGGTCTTTATTGCTATAATGGGTTTTGCGACCTTTGGACAGCGTCCAGGTACACCTTTGGAGAGTGATTGGAGCGAGGTTGATAGGCTTATTGAGCAGGGCATGGTAAAGAAGATAGAGATTGTAAACCGTGATATGGCGCAGGTCTATCTCTATCCTGCTGCAATAGAGCAACTTGCAAAGCAGAACGAGTCGAGATACTCATCACTTCCTGAGCAGGGTTATCAGCTTGAGTTTCAGATAGGCTCTGTAGAGACCTTCCGCAAGGATTTTGACTCGGCAGTGGCACTCTCTCCTACAGATGTGGCACTTTCGTATGACAATCATCGTCAGGGTTGGGTTGATATGTTGCTCAATTGGCTGCCGTGGATATTCTTTATAGTCTTTTGGATATTCATTATGCGAGGCTTTGGTCGCAGTGGCGGCGGAGGTGGCGGCAATATTATGAGTGTAGGCAAGGCTCGTGCGCAGGAGTTTGACCAAGAGGACCCAAATCGAAAAGTTACCTTTCAGGATGTCGCAGGTCTTGAGGAGGCAAAGGTTGAGATTATGGAGATTGTCGATTTTCTGAAAAATGCAGGCAAATATAAAGAACTCGGAGCAAAGATACCTAAGGGCGCACTGCTTGTAGGCCCTCCGGGAACGGGAAAGACTCTGCTTGCCAAGGCTGTTGCGGGAGAGGCAAATGTGCCGTTTCTCTCAATCTCAGGCTCTGACTTTGTGGAGATGTTTGTGGGCGTGGGAGCCTCAAGAGTAAGAGACCTCTTTGAGCAGGCAAAGCACAAAGCTCCGTGCATTGTGTTTATAGACGAGATTGACGCTATAGGTCGTGCGAGGGGTCGAAATGCAGGCTTTTCGGGCAATGATGAGCGCGAGAATACACTCAATCAGCTCCTGACAGAGATGGACGGTTTCCAGACCAATGCGGGCGTAATTGTGCTTGCAGCGACAAACCGTGCCGATATTTTGGATAAGGCTCTTATGCGTGCAGGTCGTTTTGACCGTCAGATTGAGGTTGGTCTGCCTGAGATACATGAGCGTAAGGAGATATTCAATGTCCATCTGCGCAAGCTTAAGCTCGACCCTGATTTGGATAGAGATTTTCTTGCAAAGCAGACTCCGGGTTTCTCCGGTGCAGATATAGCCAATGTCTGCAATGAGGCGGCACTTATTGCAGCACGACACAATAAGAAGTTTGTCTCTAAGGAGGACTTCCTTGCGGCTATAGATAGAATTATAGGCGGCTTGGAGCGTAAAAATAAGGTTATCTCAGCCTCTGAGAAGAAGACTATTGCCTACCATGAGGCGGGCCATGCTACAGTGAGCTGGTTGCTTAAGCATGCCAATCCGCTTATCAAGGTTACCATTATACCTCGCGGAAGGGCTTTGGGTGCTGCATGGTATCTGCCAGAGGAGCGACAGATTACAACCAAGGCACAACTTATGGACGAGATTGCAGCAACCCTTGCAGGCCGTGTTTCGGAGCAGATTTTCTTCGGACACATCTCTACAGGTGCTCTTAACGACCTTGAGAGGGTTACAAAGCAGGTCTATGCTATGGTGGCCTACTATGGTATGAGCGATAAGGTAGGTACATTGAGCTACTATGACTCTACAGGTCAGAGTGATATGGCATTTACCAAACCATACTCAGAGCGCACAGCCCAGCAGATAGATGACGAGGTAAAGGCGATTATCTCTGAGGCGTATGCTATGGCAGAGAAGACTATTACAGAGCATCGTGAGGGCCTTATTCGACTTGCCGAGCTGTTGCTTGAGCGTGAGGTTGTCTTTACAGAGGATGTAGAGCAAATCTTCGGAAAGCGCGATACTGAGACTACAGTTACACAGACTACAGAGAGCAGTGAGCCTCAGCAGCCTGAAACAACAACTACAGAGGAGAAATAAAAACCTAACCTAACCCAATATGAATAGCGATAAATTGAAGAATCTTACTATCCGCACACTCAGCGGGGCAGTGCTTGCAGCATTGCTCTTTGGTGCAACTCTACTCTCGCCATGGGGCTATGTTGCTCTGTTGGCAGTAATAGTTGTAGTGGGGGTGTGGGAGTTCTACTCTCTTTGCGAGGCATGTGGCTATGCTCCGCAGAAAGTTATGGGAGTAACACTCTCGGTGTTGCTCTTTGCCTTTGGCGCAAGTGTTTTCAGTTCTGTTGTAATAGAGCGTTCTATTGTAGCCGAGTCGATAATTCTTGCTGCCATACTCTATGCTCTTGCAGCAGTACCTGCAGTATTTATCTGCGAGTTGTTCCGAGACCATAAACACCCTATTGCCAATGTAGCCACAACACTTGCAGCCATACTCTATGTGGCACTTCCTGCAACTATAATGCTTGCCGTGCCGCAGCAACTCGGAGAGGCAGCCAATGTGTGGAATCCGTGGTATGTTATCTGCTATGTGCTTATCATCTGGGCAAACGATGTGTTTGCTTATATAGTGGGCATCACCCTTGGCAAGCACCGTATCTGTGAGCGTATCTCTCCAAAGAAGAGCTGGGAGGGCTTTGTTGGCGGTGTTGTTGCAGCAGTAGGCTGTGCAGCACTGTTTGGCTGGCTTCTTAAGGGCGATATTCTGCTCTGGAGTGGTCTTGGAGCGGTAATTGCTGTTACAGGTGTAGCAGGAGACTTTGTGGAGTCTATGTTTAAGCGTAGCGCAGCAGTTAAGGACTCAGGCTCAATTATGCCTGGTCATGGAGGAGTCCTTGACCGCTTTGATGCACTGCTTATTTCGGCTCCGTATGCGTTGTTGTATTTGATTTTAATCAGTTAGAGAGTATGAAGATAAATAAAGAGGGTTATCGAATTATAGCAGTGTCAGGCGTATGCCTTGCGGCTGTTTGGGCACTGATTTACTATATGGTCATGGCACATGAGAGCAATTGGTTGCTGATATTGCTTACAGCGTTGCTTGTTCTGTTCTGGTTCTTTATTGTCTCATTTTTCAGAGAGCCTCGAAGAATCAAGATTCACGATGCCGACCTTGTCTTCTCTCCTTGCGATGGCCGAGTTGTGGTTACAGAGG